>JAGNBV010000015.1 GCA_018004645.1 Bacteroidales bacterium | reverse complement strand
TGATTTTCTTGAAGAAATGAACGACTGTATGGGCGAAGGCAAATGCCTGCCCGACACCCGCGAAAAAGTTGCCAACCTGTTGTTTCTTATCGAAGGCGACGAGATGCTGAAACAAATGATTAATGCGGATAAAACCGAGGCCATCATACAGGCATATATGCGTAATGTGGAAACAAAAAGATATAAAGAGTTGTTCTCATCGGTCAACACGTTGCTTTCGGAATTAAATTCACCGGAAGTAAATCTCGCCCAAACCGGCATGCCAGGTGTCTATTCAAATTTTGATGACAGCCTGATGAAAAACCTCCTGCAAAGCCTTATCCTGGCACTGGCTCTTATTTTCATCTGCATGGTGTTTTTGCTGCGTTCAGTGCGCAGTTCTTTTGTAGGGATGATTCCGCTATTATTTACTATCATCATTATTTTCGGATTCATGGGTATTTCGGGCATTGCGCTTGACATTTGCACCATACTCATAGCCAGCATTACGGTTGGTGCGGGCATCGATTATGCCATTCATTTTATAACGGAATACAAACACCATATCATCCAGGGAAAAAGTGTTGAAGATGCCATAGCCTTTGCGGTGAGAATCTCCGGCAAACCTATATGTATCAACGTGATAACGGTGATGCTGGGATTTCTCGTACTGATTTTCGCCAACCTGATTCCCCTGCTGAATTTCGGAATACTGATTGCCATCACCATGTTCTTCAGCGGCCTGGGCGCCATAACCATTCTGCCCGCGGTAATCAGTTTGTTTAATTTGAAACTGGTGAAAGATAGCGATATAAAGATTACACGAATTGAAAAATTTTAAACTTTTACGACCATGAAAAAAATGTTTTTAATTCCCGTCCTTTCAGCAGCATTACTGCTGTTGCACGGGAAAGTATCCGCACAGGATGCTGCCGGTATTCTGCAAAAAGTTGACCAAATCCTCAATGCGCCAAAAGACCAGAAGATAATGACTACCATCACCCTCTACGACAAGCAATCGCGACAGAGCCTGCGAACGATGAGCATGGTACAGAAAGGCAGCGATAAAAGACTGGTAAAGATACTCTCGCCTGCCGACCAGAAAGGCATAGGATTTTTGTCGTTACCCAACGACAACCTCACGGTGTATCTGCCGGCCTATGGCAAAACCCGCAAAATTTCCTCCTCGGTGAAAAACTCAAAATTTGCCGGTACCGATTTTACCTATGAGGATATGGAAGCAAAAAAATACTCACAAAAATGGACACCCAAGCTTATCAACACTACCGGCGAACACTTTGTCCTTCAGCTTAATCCGAGAGACGGCGTTATCAGCGACTACTCAAAACTCATCATGTATGTAAGAAAATCGGACAATTACCCCATAAAGGTGGAACATTTCGACAAAAGCGGTAAACTCTACAAGGTGCTAACCGATAATAATGTAGTGAAAACCGATGGATACCAGATCGCCAAAGAACTGGTAATGGAAGATAAAAAATCAGGCACCAAAACCAAAATGACGGTTACTTCGGTGACTTTCGACAACGGGTTGAAAGATGATTATTTTTCAGAACGCGAACTGATAAAATAAAACACCGGATTACCCATTATGAAAAAAAAGTTTTTTTTCGGTTTTTGTATATTGCTGTCTATAGGTCTTAAGGCCATTGCCCAACAGGACACATCGTTTATCGTGCAGCCTGACACGTCAGGAAATCTGTTTGCTGACACCTCGGCAGTGTTTCCCGAAGCCGGTGTTATGGCACCTGATGACGGACTATTACCCGAAGAGCCCAAACTGTCTATTAACGGATACATACAGGCTGATGACAGGCTGAAATTCGATGGAGGCAAGCTCTACCGACAGGAATACCGCCTGGATGTAAAATTAGATTACAAACCTTTTGACCGCGGAAAATTATTTGCCGAAGTGTGGCTGCGGACGTATAAGCACCCTGAAATTTATAACGTTGGCGACTTATCGGATAAAAGAAAGATTTTAAATTTTGATGCCGATGTACGTGAGGCCTATTTTGACATTTACGGATTGTTTACAAAAAATCTCGATATCAGGATAGGCAGGCAGCGCATTGCATGGGGCACAGCCGACCGGCTGAATCCCACGGACAACCTGAACCCCTATGACATGGAAGACATCTGGGACTTTGGCCGGCACCTGGGTTCCAACGCAATAAAACTTATTTATTATGCGGGAACATTTACCTTTACGGGGGTGGCAATCCCATGGTTTACACCTTCGGTATTGCCCGGCAGCGAGTGGACACAAGCCTTTATGCCCGAAGTAAAGATTCCTTCCATGATTACCGACACTTCGTTTATGCCCGGCCTCAAAATCCCCATCTATCTAACACCACGTAGCATCTCGGATACGCTTGTAATGCCGCAAAAAGATATCAGGCATTATCCGTCTTTCGGGCTGAAAGCAAAGAAAACGCTGAGAAATTTCGACATCTCGCTGAGCTATGTGTATGGCCGCGATGCGCTGCCCTTGCCCACCGAACTATACACCAATATTACCATCGACACTTTCGCCGTTTTTCCTGAAGTACGCGCCGACGCTACGGTGGATATCAGGTCGAAAGTAGAGTTTCCCGTGATGCAGGTTGTGGGACTTGACTTTGCCGGGTCCATCAAAGATGTTGGTATCTGGGGCGAGGCAGCCTGTTTCCTGCCGGGAAAAAACTACATGAAACGTTACCTGCATTACGATTTTCCGGATTATGGGATAAGCAAAGATTCGGTGCTTAGTGATTCTCTGGTACTCGACAGCAAGCCGTACGTGAAATTTGTTGTAGGGCTGGATTATACATTTAAACACGGGTTTTACCTCAATTTTCAATACCTGCATGGTTTTGTTCACGAACGCGGGCATAAAGAACTAAACGATTATTATATGCTTGCCTTTGAATGGACCTCGGGTAATGGCCGGATAAAAATCAGCATATTAAATGGCGGCATACAAATAAACCAATACAAAGGCCTGAAAAACAACCTTGCCTGGATATATATGCCTGAAATTTCGTACAAACCCGTGGATAATGCCGAACTCATATTAGGAGCTCACCTGCTGGACGGCAGCCCCACCACAAGCTTTGGCAAGGTTACCAAAAACGATGACATCTACCTGAAACTGAAATACAGTTTTTGATATTTTTCTGTTGTTGGCCCTGCTGTTTTACTAACAATCATGTTGTTGAAATTCAGTTTATACTTCTGCTGCTAACCATTTTTTCTTTAGTATATTTGTCCGCGAACTTTTAAGCAAAAAAAGTATGTCAAAGGCAAATGAAAATAAGGTTTATGATTTGGGTGTTTCCAGCCATGCCGGCCAGGTAATGCAGGAAAACCAGGATTGTTATACAGATTTTGAATGTATCAATGGTCATGTTTTTATAGTGTGCGACGGCATGGGTGTTCATGAAGCCGGTGCGGTAGCTTCGCAGCTTGCCGTGGAAAGTATCCGCGCATACCTGGAAAACCACTATTTCGATATGCCGGAAGACGCCTTAAAAGCCGCCATCGAATTTGCCAATTCCGTGGTGTATAAACGATCGAAACTCAAACCCGCATATCATGGTATGGGGACCACTATCGTGATGGCCATGCTGCGCAACAACAAATTTCATTATGCACATGTGGGCGACAGCCGGGTATATATCTTTTCGGACGGCAAACTGCACCGGCTCACACGCGACCACTCGCAGGTGCAGGACATGGTCGATAACGGATTGCTGTCCGACGGGGAAGCCCGCTCGCATCCCGATCGAAAAAAAATTACCCGTGCGCTGGGTTCCGGCCTCAACATTGAAATCGAATTTTGCACAGCCCCTGCCCTGCCGGCGCTGAATGATTTTATTCTGATGTGTACTGATGGACTGTTTTTTATGCTTGATGACATTGAAATATCACAAGTGCTCAGCAACACGGACCCGGTTCAGGAAAAAGCAGAAAAACTTATTGAGCTCACCAACGCCAAAGGAGGACCAGATAATATCACGGCTCTGCTCATTTATTTTGTTGGCATCGCTAACAAAAAAGCAGTGTTTTCCCCGGTATTTTATGTACCAAAGGAAATGAAACCGCTAATCAAAAAAGAAGCGCCACAAGAAAATTTCGACACCGCCACAAGCGAAATAACCCCTAAAGAGCCTGCAGAACAGGAAGAATATACTTCCGGCAAACCTTTGGATACCGTGTTCATGCAAAACGAAATAATTGACGAAGAACCGGAAGAAGAAGAGCCGGTTGGTGAAGCACCCGTTGAAGAAGAATATCTTGATGAAGAAACGGTTGATGAGCAGCCCCTGCAGGAAACGACACCTTTTGAAACAACGGGCATCACTGAAAAAACAGAAGATGATTTTGTGAAGAAAAGCATTCCGAAAGAAGAACAGCCTGCTTATCATGAAGAAACAAAAACCCAGGAACCTGCCAAAGAAATCTATCCTGAAGAAGCATCGGCTGAACGAACTGAGCGCACAGAAAATGTTACTATCACCACGTTTCTGAACCGGTTCGGGTTTTACAGAAAGCTGAAAGAAAAACCGGATTTGATGCGCAAAATAAGGATAGGAGCCATTATTCTCGGGGTCTTATTTGTGGCCTATGTTTTTTGGGATATCTTTATCAAACAAAGCGCACCCACGCAGGTTACCGAAGAAAAAAAGAAACCCGCGGCAGTTACAGAAGAAGAGCCCAAAGACAGCGTCCCGGCTACAAGCCAGACAGTAGCCCAACCCGACACCATCTGGATAAGCTATTCGGTGAAAAAAGGAGAATTCCTTGGCACCATCGCTTCCAAATTCGGTGTTACGGTAGATTTTATCAAAAAGAAAAACAAGCTTCCTAACGACAATATCCGCGAAAAACAAAAGCTGGAGATACCTACCAGGGCCAACCACACCGTAAAAGCCGGAGAATCATTTGCAAGCATTGCCAAAAAATATAACCTTCAGGCAAAATCAGTGATGAGAGCCAACGATATCAAAGACGAAAAAAGCATCAAAACGGATAAGAGCCTTATTATCCCTTTTAAATAAAAGCCCGATGGCTGCTGCCACTCCGAAAAAACACCAGAAAATTCCTGCCGGCAGGAAACAGGATACAGCGAAGCCAACAGGCAGGGTTAGCATTGCTGAAGCCGCCATGCCTGACAAATATATCAAATGGATAGTCTTTGCTTTCGCCCTGTTGCTTTATGCCAACACGCTCGACCTGAAGTATGCCCTGGACGACTCCCTGATGATAACCGATAACAACTTTACCAAAAAAGGAGCCTCCGGCATAAAAGATATTCTTACCAATGACGCTTTCGTGGGCTTCCTGGGCAAAAACAACCTATTGCCCGGCGGGCGCTACCGGCCGCTGCCGCAGGTGATGTTCGCCATCGAAAAAGAGTTCTTCGGGTTCAACCCTTTTGTAGGGCATCTGATAAATATCCTGCTGTATGCTTTCACCTGCATGCTGCTGTTTATCATCCTCAACAGACTTTTTATTAATTATAAGACCACAAACTGGTACCTTGGCATTCCTTTCACAGCAACTATGCTGTTCACGGCGCACCCCTTGCATACTGAGGCGGTAGCCAACATAAAAGGCCGCGACGAAATACTTTGTTTATTTTTCTGTTTACTGGTGGTGTTGTTCACATTGCAATACCTGGAGAAAAAGAAAATATACCTGTTGATAGCCAACCTGTTCCTGTTTCTGCTGGCACTGTTATCCAAAGAAAATGCGCTCACCTTTGCAGCCATTATACCCTTGATTCTTTTTGTATTTTTTCAGCCGAGGCTCAAAGATTACCTTATAGTTTCGGCCCCCCTGCTCGGTGGCATTGCAGCGTATTTTGCCCTGCGAATCGGAATCATCGGCGTGCAGCAGACAAGCCCCGTGCGCGAACTGCTTAACGACCCATTCGTGGGATCTACCCTGATTCAAAAATATGCCACCATCTTCCTAACCTGGCTAAAATACATCTGGTTGCTGATTTTCCCGCATCCGCTCACCCATGATTATTACCCCAAACAAATCCCGATAGTGAATTTTTCGGACATAAGGGTTATCTTGTCCATCCTGATTTACGGAACGCTATTGGTTTACGCCCTGTTAAAAATCAAAAGCAAAAATATTGTCGCCTTTGGAATACTGTTCTTCATTTTCAGTTTCTCTATTGTGTCCAATTTCTTTTTTGTTATTGGTACTTTTATGAATGAACGTTTTATGTTTACGTCACTCCTTGGATATACCATGATCCTCGCCTACCTCATCGCCGGACCGTTGCAAAAAAAAATACGCAATGCAAAGACTTACCGCACCACAGCCCTGGTGCTGCTCGCGGTGATATTGTCAGCCTATTCAGCCAAAACGGTCAGCCGCAACCGGGTATGGATGGATGACCTGACGCTCTTCACCACCGATGTAAAAGTTTCGTCAAACAGCACCAAATGCAACACTTCAGCGGGAGGCAAATTGATTGAAAAAGCCGACTCCACGGACAACGAAGCACAAAAACAAAAATACCTCGTACAGGCGGTAAAATATCTTAATAAGGCCATTGACATATATCCTGCCAACAACAATGCACTATTGTTGCTGGGCAACGCCTACTTTAAACAAAAGGAATACGCCAAAAGCCGCGACTGTTATCACAGATGTTTGCTGATAAACCCAAAGAATAAGCTGGCGTTGAACAACCTGAAAAATGTGGCTATTCTTTCGAACAGAGACAAGGCGTACGTGGAGGCATTAAAAGACTACCGGATGCTTTTGAAATACCAGCCTGCTGAGGCTGAGCACTATTTTGGTCTGGGTGTGGCCTACCGCGGGCTCAACAAGTTTGATTCCGCACTGATTAGTCTTGGCAAAGCCGTGGAATTAAAGTCTGATTATGCTGAAGCGATAAGCAAAACCGGCGAGATTTACGGGCAAGACCTCAACAGGATAGACCTGGCCGAAAGCAGTTTTCTTCAAGCTATTGCGGTAAATCCAAAAGACGCATCATCGCTGGAAAATCTCGGGATAGTTTACGGCATAAAACATGACTATAAAAAATCCATCGATTACCTGGAAAAAGCCCTGGAACTGAAACCCGAAAAATACCAGATCTATCTGAATCTTGCAGAAACTTACCGCATTATGGGCGACATGGCCTCTGCCACAGCCTACCTGGAAAAAGCAAAGAAATACCAACCTTCGGACAACAATTCTGACCAATAAAACCCGGTTGTTTTATAGGTTTTTTGACCTATTTACTGTTTTCAAGAGCTTCTACTTTTTTGCTTAATATTTCCACAGTTTTACGCAGATTGTCATTTTCGGCGCTCAACTCCTGAACAGCTTTTACCAATGGCACCACAAACTCGGCATAACGTAATCCCATCAGTTTAGTGCTTTTGTCCACCCCGCTGAATTGATAACCAACCTTTTCTGCAGCCGTGTTGACTTCCTGTGCAAGGAAACCCGAGAACTGTATTTGTTGTATATCATTCATACCGGGCCATGTATCCTTGTTTTTGACACCCAGCAGTTCATTTTCTTTGCTGATATTATAGTTATAGGTTACCGGCCTCAGCAGGTTAATAAATTCAAGTCCCGGAACATTTTCCTGCACGTTATCTTTAATGCGTGCATCCGAAAGAGTGGTCCATCCCACTTGTCCTCCTATGGAAGTCATGGCTGCGTTTCCAATCCTGACCTGATTATTGTCATAGGTGGGCAGGTTCCCGTTTCCTGCCAGTACGATACAGTTGCTGCGCGAAGCATTATCCACATCTGCGGAGTATCCGATCAGGGTATTGTAAGTTCCGTCCGTCAGGGTATATCCGCTCAGCATTCCAAAAGCTGAATTGCCGGTGCCTGTTGTCAGTGCCACCAAGGCCTGCGATCCCGAGGCCGTATTGTAGTTTCCTGTGCTGTTGTGGCCTAATGAATAAGATCCGTACGCCGTATTGCTGGATCCTCCGTTATTTGCCGAAAGGGCATTCATTCCGTTTGCTGTATTATGCACACCTGTAGTGTTGCTATAAAGTGCGTGATAACCCGTAGCGGTATTCTTCTCACCGGTGGTTGCGCTCCATAGTGTCTGATATCCAAGTGCCGTATTATAGTTTCCCGTACTTAAGGTCTCAGAACCGTACATCGTCTCATAGCCCACAGCAACATTATAGTTAGTGTCTAAAATAGTGGTATAATACATAGCCTTGGAGCCGACAGCAGTAGCATTATTACCGTTGACACTGTTATATAAAGCCCATGCTCCCAAAACCGTGTTGTTTCCACCTGTGGTATTTGACAGCAAGGCAGATGCCCCCATAGCGGTGTTAAAATGTCCTGAAATATTTTGTACCAGGGCACTCCTTCCAAATGCGGTATTTGCCCTGCCGGTTGTATTATAGGCCATAGCATAAGCGCCGGTTGCCACATTGTCGGCTCCATTACTATTAGTCGCCAGCGCATAGGCGCCGACAGCTGTGTTGAAACCCCCTGTATTCAACCGGAGTGCATACCATCCAAAAGCGCTGTTATGAGTTGAGGTTGTATTGGTCTTCAAAGCATCTGCGCCAACTGCAGTACTGAAGGTAGTTGTACTGCTGCTATTATTTAATCCTGCCTGATAACCGAGGAAAGTGGTCTGCCTGATATTGTTTACCTGGCCTGCCTGCACATTATTCACGCGAAACTGCAAAGGTACATTATCAGTAGTACCAATAAAATTAGTGCCTGCCACGGTGCCTGAATTTCCGGTGATGGTCCAATGTGTGCCCAAATCTGCCCCGGCGGGGCCTGTGGGGCCGGTCGGGCCCGTGGCTCCGGGTGTTCCAGCAGCACCTGTATCACCGGTTGGTCCTGTGGCGCCTACGGGGCCTGTGGCACCATCAATTCCTGCAGGGCCTGTGGCGCCTGTAGGGCCTGTTGGACCTGTTGGGCCGGGAGTTCCTGCCGGCGCGGCTTCCCAGGTTGCCAAACCTGAAGCGTGGGAAGTAAGAACATAGTTTTCATTGCCGTTTGTCGTCGGGAATGTATAGGCATTGTTTACATTAAGATTACTGTATATTTTTACGGTATTGGTGCTGAAATCGCCGTAAATCAAAGGTGTCGATGTATTACTGTTGTCAATATATAGTTTGTCTGATCCCGTTTCATTATATCCTGCCTGGTAGCCGATCAGAACATTGCCTGAACCCGCAAAGTTATAATAACCTGCCATGTATCCATAAACAGTATTGTTATTTCCTGAAGTGTTAAAAAACAATGTTTGTGTACCACCAGCAATGTTGTTACTACCTGACGTGTTGTTAAAGAGCGACATGGCACCAAGAGTGGTATTGTTTATCCCAGTATTATCAGCCGGATTTGACCCGCCACACAATGCATAATAGCCAATTGCCACATTATTGCTGGTAAAATAAGAAGTTGTATTGTTAGCATTTCGCATTGCATGATAACCAACAGCCGTTGAACCAGATCCAGAAACATTATTAAAAAGAGCCTCATGTCCAACGGAAGTATTGCCACCTGCGTTTACCGTATTGCACAATGCGCCCCTTCCAACAGCAGTATTGTTAGATCCTGTGGCTTTATTGAGAGCCAATGAACCGACAGCCGTATTTTCAATTCCACCGGTAACATAGTAAAGAGCGTTTGCTCCAACTGCCGTATTTTCCCTGCCATTGATATTTGAATAAATGGCGTTATATCCAACGGCTGTATTATTCCCACATGTGGTACATGAATAGAGCGAATTGCTTCCTAACCCCGTATTTCTGTTTCCTAGACCGCTACTGTACAGTGCGTTTTTTCCAAAAGCTGAATTATCGCTTCCTGTTGTAACTGAAAAAAGGGCCATATATCCGTATGCTGAATTTCCATTCCCTGTAGTGGCCGGATTTAATGCTCTCACGCCCCATGATGTATTTGACATAACACTGTCAAGAAGCCCTGATTGAGCATTATTTCGTTTTATGACAACATTAACATTATCAGTGGTCCCAATAAAATTGTTTGTTGCGACAGTTCCCGAATTTCCGGTCAGCGACCATGCGTTTGACGGGGGCATTTTCACATAACCGCCGTTACTCAAAAAAATCGTATCATTACTTATGCTTAAAACTTGAATCTCATTAGTGACCGAAGCGTCAACTTCAGAAGTCAGATAGCCCGCGGCAGCGTGATTTCCCCATCCGTACGCCGAGTTCCAGTTGGTTGAATTTCCCCCGTTGGCGCTGATAACGCCCATGACTTGCAGTTTCTCCGCAGGATTCGTTGTCCCTATACCGACATTACCATTTTGTGTTATCGCCATTACCGAATTACTTAAATCAGCCGAGGCATAATCTAATGTTGTCCTGCTTAAAAAGTGCATGGTGCTTAATCCAAAGCCAGCGCGTCTTTCAACAAAAATTCCCATTTTTGCTATGGCTGCATCATCAGGTGCAAAAAGAATCCCCACCCCATGGCCACCGGAATTATATGGATTTCCTAACATATTGGTAATTTTCAAATTAAATTGAGAGCCGGCAGTAGCAGGCACCCTGACTTCAAGTGGAAAAGTTGTCGCAGTTACTCCTATGCCGACTTTACCATCGTTTGTGATTCTCATCCTTTCAGTATTACTTGTTTTAAAAGCCAGGCCATTCGCATCAGTAGTCCCAATAAAATTTGTTCCCGCAACAGTTCCTGCATTCCCAATTAATCCCCAGGCATTCTGTGCTCCATCAGCACCTGTAGGGCCAGTAACTCCCTGAAGACCTTGTAACCCTTGAGCTCCA
The DNA here is from genome assembly GCA_018004645.1 of Bacteroidales bacterium. Lineage (GTDB taxonomy): Bacteria > Bacteroidota > Bacteroidia > Bacteroidales > CAIWKO01 > CAIWKO01. The sequence goes on along the minus strand of JAGNBV010000015.1, from coordinate 35,781 downwards.
GTAGCGCCAGTCGCACCCGGATCGCCTTGAATTCCCGGTATGCCTTGCGGGCCGGTTTCGCCTGTGGGTCCTTGTATTCCTTGTATCCCCGATGGACCGATTTCACCAGGTATTCCCTGAGCGCCTGTCGGACCGGTTGGTCCCTGCACGCCCTGTGGCCCTATTGCCTGAACCCAAATGGTACCGTTAAAATAAAAAAATCCGGCAGCACCTCCTGTCATCGAAGCATTGGTATTATAAACCAATAATGAAATGGCAGGGTTAGGGATGGTGGTAACATCCGATACGGAGGTCAGCGAAACCCTGGGAATCAACAAACCCTTTGAATCGCTGCTGACATCCAGCATGGCTGACGGATCGGCTGATGTGCCTGAAGTATTTATCGATACACCTTGCTGTGAGTATCCGTAGGCGGACAATAAAAGAAAAAAACCGAGTATAAGCGCACTGAGCAATTGTTGTTTAGCAGTGCTTTCAGAGTTAAAAGTTCTCTTCATAGCTTTATTTATGTTAAGGATTAAAAAGATACCTGAAGTGAAAATTCCAAAAGGATTGGCGGTATATTTTATTGTGTAAGCCGGAGAGGATGAAGCTCTGCTGTCAAGTTATACGCAAGTATTTTATCACAATATCTATCGGGAGCAGAAAATCAGAAAGACACACTATCCCGGCATTAAAATATACCGCCTGTTATTTGCAGCCCAATCTTATCTTTGAATTAATAGTTTTTGTTTTTCTGTCCATTCTTTAGATTTGGCTTCAATCACATAAGCACCATTGCTTAAATCACTAACATTAATTTGTTGATTTTCTTTAAATAGTTCGGTCTTGACTAATTCTCCAATGGTATTATAAATATTCAAGGTAATGTCTGTGTTACATTTCTTCTCAATATTAATTGTTATAAAATCAGAAGTAGGATTTGGAGATAAATTGAATAAATTATTCTGTGAATTTTCTTCAGGAACAGAAGCTATCAAATTGTCAAAACTGAGGTTGTCAACATATAGCACTGAATTTCCTTTAGGCCCGCAAGTATAACATGAAGGATAAAAAGCAGAAAACATTATTGTAGCACTATCAGCAGAAGTATAAGTAATAGGTAGAATGAAAGGAGTCCAGGTCGATGCAGTGACACCAGTAATAAATGTATCGTATCCGAGCATAACGCTATTTGCAAATAAGACTATTCGGATAAACATTGAATCACCATTCATTGAATTGTACTTATAATACCCGCATAGACTGGTCGGGTTACCAACAATAGGAAATGCAGGTTCGAATGGAAAAGCCGCTGTATCTGTTACTGCCATTCCGTAACCACCGGTCATTTGGGTTAATGAAGTATTGTTTTCTAATCTGATAGAATAGTTGCCGACAGATGCGGGGTAATGATCTGTTGATTTTGTACAGGAATAAAAAGGGCCTGCACAAGCCGCATTCATAGTTGCCCAACCTGTTGGATCTTCATAGCTGCCTATTGTAGTCCAATTTTCAAATCCGTTATTGGGGATTTGCGCATTTGCCTTAATTGTCAATGCAATTAAAACCGTTAGTATGATTGTAATTTTTTTCATGTTATTTTCGTCAGTGTTTATCGTGCTGGCGCCGCACTTTATTAATAAAATGTTAATTATGTAAATTATTACAAAAATAGAAAGTGCCTTTCAAATAAACAAAGCAGTAATGGGGCATTTTGCCGTATAATTCCGGCATTTATAGGGGGTACTTTTGCGAAAAGATCAGATACTGATCACATGCTTTACATACACACCATATAAACCTAAAGCTTTAATCATGTACATTCGGGCCACCAAGAAGGTTTATACTGAGAACCAGCCACAGTATAATCTTGTTTTACCTCAATTTTAAAAACTTAGAATTAGAAGTAAACCGACAAATAACTATAGATAAGATGAAATTACTTTTATGTTATTCATCGTTAAAGCTAAGTTTCAAGCATTCAAATAATGCTTTTACCACTTTATCATTAACAGAATAATAAATTTTTTTACCATCTCTTTTTGCAAGCAGAATTCTGCTATCCTTCATTAATCTAAGGTGGTTGGACACAGCGGCCTGCTTCATTGAAAGTTTATCATAAATATCGGTAACTGTCATTTTTTTATGTTCTACAAGCAGCACCACGATCGCATACCTGACCGGATGCATTAAAGCTTTTAGTTTATCAATTTGCTGTTGTATTTTCTTAAAATCAAGTTTGTGATTTTTCGAATAATCGTTCAAATATTCTTTTCCATACCTGTATCATGCATAATTGAGATTTCAATTGCAATGACAATTAAACTGCCGGTGCTATAGTGTTTTTAATTTTAATATTTTCAGCTTTTATTTTTGTGGTGCTGAAGTTCATAATATAATTGATGTGAATTTTACCAAACTACCTTCTGATAATTAATTTATCCTGCATATTTTTTTCTGCTGAAGAAAATTCAAGTATATAAACCCCGTTACATAAATCTTGCACATCAATTTGCTTTTTGTCCGAGGGTATAATATCATATTTAACCACTTTTCCCATAAGGTCGAATATCTTTAAGGTAAATGTTTGGCTGTAAGGGTTTTCAATAGTTATCCTGTCATTTGCCGGATTTGGATATATCTTCATTTCGTTTGTCTTTGTTAAAACACATTTTATCATAAAAAATGTCTGTAAATCAATACTGACAAAAATATGAGTTTGCATGCAATAAGCAAAGGCAAAAAAGGGGGCATTTATCCGAAATATTCCGGCATTTACAGGGTGTAGTGTGTACAAAAAAAATCAGATGCTGATTACCTGGTTTTTTATGGCCCAAACAACCATTTCGACCATATTTTTCAACTCAACATTGTGATTTTCAGAAAGCTTTCTTTTTATATTATCTTTAAAAGATGTGACCACATCCTCAGTTATACACATTTTTGATGCGATTTCTTTTGCGCTCATGCCTTCCGACAAATATTTGATGACTTCCACTTCGCGTGGTGTCAGTCCAAAATTCCGTTCCTTTTTCAGGAAGCGGATCATTTTGTTCTGATTGCTGATGATAACCCTTGTAGCTTCTTTAAAATTGAATGTCTCTCCAAGGAAAAATCCTCCTCCCTGCATGACTTCTTCAACGGCCTGTCCAATCTGGTCTATGGAGGAGTCCTTCAGCAGGTAGCCGTCGGCGCCGGCTTCAATGGCGGCAATGACATATTCATAATCAAGCGTACCCATCTGAGGCGCTTTCATGGCGGATAAAATAATTATTTTTATGTTTTTAAACGGGTCATTTTTTTTCAGAAATGCAGTTATATCAATCCCCGTGCTGTCTGTTAGCAGATTGTCAAGGAGAATGAGGTCGGGCAGCGGGCCGCTCATCAACAAATTCATTAATTCTTCTCTGGAGGAGGCTTCGCCGCAAATCTTATAGCCCGGGAAAACCGATGCAAAATTCAGGCTCAGCCCGTCTCTAAAAATTTTATGGTCATCTACTATCAGAATATTTATCTTCATTGGCCTTTTTTTTAATCTTTATATAATGGCATCGTAAAACTGATGCAGGTTCCTTTCTTCAGTTGGTCAATACAGAGCTTACCACCCTGCAGTTCGACAAAAAAGCGTATCAGTGAAAGCCCGAGCCTATTATCATTGCCTGTTAGATTCCTGACGGAACCATGCATGATTCTGTCAGCAACTTCCCGGTCAATTCCGGGGCCGTTATCAGAAATGCTGATCCTCAAATTTGGGCCTTCTACGCGTGCGTCAGCAGATATTTCAAGTTCGCAGCCTCCGTGCTTGAGAGCGTTGTCTATAAGGTTCCTGACGATCAGATTCATCATGTTATGGTCTGCAGAAACAGCTTCATGTTCAATGATTCCGGTTTTGATCATAGAGCCTGTTGCTAGTGCTTCAGGTAAATAAATACTGATGGCATTGCTGAAAACTTCGGAAATACTGACCTTCTGCAGGTTACATTTCAGTGTTCCCCTTTGAATGCTGGCCCAGGAAAGCAGGTTGTCAAGCAATAACCTCCGGCGGCTGTTTTGTAAACTGATTTCTTTCAATGATGCAGTCAATTCTTCCTGGCCTGCTTGTTCAGCTTTCTGAATGGCAGGCTTCAGCAACAGGTCGGTGGCAAACAACGGGCCTCTAAGGTCGTGTGCAATGATAGACACAAACAGGTTTCGCGTTTGGTCGAGCTGCCGCAGGTATTCATTGGCTTTTTTATTACTGCGGTTTGACCGGAAAAGCAAAATTCCTATCAGACTTAAAAATAGAGCCAGGATTAATATGCCAAATAGTAAAAATTTGTTTTTTCGCAACTGTATGTAATACGCATCCCGTTCATGGTCAACCTGGGCCTGATAGGTTATTTGCCTCCCCAGTTTGTTAATCCAGAAATATTCCCGGCTTTTCATAAAATCGTTCAGTTCTGCAGTAAATAATGAATCGCGCAAGCTGACAAATTCGTGGAGGTAAACGGCTGCAGAGGCCTTATCTCCTGATTGCATAAGTGCATTGGATAACAGGTACAGGGCGTCTGCTTCGCCATTTTTATCACCTTTCATCCCGGCTCCTGCAAGGGCTGTTTTCAATTCCTGAATACAGGCAGTAAATTGATTCAAATTATAAAACGCACGGGCAATTTTAATACGGCCTGAGATATCGCGGCAAGTATCGCCGTGCATGCATTCCAGGGAAAACGCCTTTGCAAAATTGCAGAGAGCTTGTTTCTGATCCTGCATGGAATAAAATGCTTCACCACGGTTATAAAGCGTCAATACCAGCGTAGAAGAATCTTTCAGCCGCGAACATTCATTTTCTGCCCTGTTAAATTCTTTCAGTGCTGAACTGTAATTTTTCAGATAATAGTAAGTACAGCCCTTGTAAAGCGCCAGCTTTAGAAGATAAGGGTGGTCGTCCGCCAAATAAAAACAGATCCCTGCCTGTTCAAATAAGCGCATTGCTTCCCGGAAGCTATCCGAATCATAGAACGCCAGAGCGTTCCAAAATCTAACCATACCAGCTTCCCTGTACATCCGCATTTCTTTGTATGTTTCAAAGGGGTTCTTGTACCAGTCGATACTTCCCCCGTGACGTTGTTTTCGCGCCTGATAAAGCAAACGCAGCGTGTCGCGGCAAACAGCATCAGGATATGTGTGAACAATGATCTCCGGCAGTCCTTCTGTCTGTTTGAAGCATTTTTGTAATACAGTAGTAAATTCCCTGATACCTCTTGTATAACCAAGCCTCTCGCTCATATGAAATCCATACATGCATACATTAGGCTCTTTATCTGAATTCCAGGCACCTTCTTTCTCAGAACATAATATGGCATATTCATAGAATTTCCAGACGGTGGCTGTATCATCTTTTAAGTCGTCCGGATGGTGGAACAGCTCCTCTGCAAGTTGGTCCGCCTTTGATTTGGACTGGCTGCGGGAATAACCGCAGACACATAGCAAAATGATAAAGCAGGTAATTGAAAATATAAATGCACGCATATGTTCAAACATAAGGCAAATATAATTATTTTTGAACCAGAATATTCTTTTTAAAAAATACTTTAAGAGAGAAACATTTACAGCTGTTTATAAAGACTTAAGATTATGCCTGTTGCGGAAAGCAGAAAAAAAGTTTATTTGATCCTGATCGTAGCGATTGTTGTGCTATTCATCTCCGGCTTGTTGTACCTGATATTTATAGGAAACAGTAATTCCGCGAACAGAGAAATCAATAGTCCGGATGAAGATATTGCAAAGAACGACGGCACGTTTAAATATCCCTGCCCGATGGAGTCAGACCCGGGCTGGGGTGAAGCCATGTTTCCATGGCATATAGTGGATGGCATCAGGGTGCGAGGCAGTTTCTGGGCTTATGGCCTCGCTTTTACAGGAGGGCGGGAAAATTATGAAGATTCCTGTGGCTGGCGTCAGGCTACCATTGATTTTGGCGAGTCCAAACAATTCAACCGCGTGGTGATCTGGCATGGCGGCAATAATGTGGATATCCCTGTTTATTATCTTCGTTGCTGGAATGATAGTAAAGAAAGCTGGGACACTCTTATTTGTAAAAGGGATATGGCGTCAAGGGCTACTGAATACCAAAAGGATCATTGGCTGAGCATTCCTGTAGAGGATACCTTTTCAACGGTGGTTTCCCGTAAAATTCAGTACCTGTTCAATAATTGCAATGGAGCTCACGGCTGGATCAATGAGTTTGAGGCTTACAACGATGCAAAGGGCGACAGGCCTGAATGTCTGATTGGTCCTTTAGGCATCAGAAAATAATTTTTGCTGATGATTTAATGTTTATCAGCAGGGGCAGTGACTGAAACCGTTACAACATTTTTTCGGCCTTTACATTTTTTTGATTTTAACATGCTGTAGTTGCTGCATTCACAATTCTTCGATCATCTTGTAATGGCAGCGCAGCACATCATGGTTTTTCACATCGCGCAGATGTATGCCGTTGCCCCTGCACCATTTCCATTCTTTGCAATCAGCGCACAGACCTTCCTGAGTCCAGCGGCGGTCGCGCATGGGCTGAAATTTTTTATTCCAGACATCGATGAAATCATCTTTATAAATGTTGCCCTGCGTAAATGCATCCCTGTTGATGTTCGGGCAGGCGCAGACAGAACCGTCGGCCAGTACCGAAGCTATATTGACTCCGGCCCGGCAAAAGAAAAATCCATCGCGCACCTCAGCTTCGTAATCACCCAGAAAACCTTCGCAGCCAAAGCTGGTCTGTATCAGGCCTTCTTCCCGGTTGGCTTTGATAAAATCAAGTACACGGCGAAACTGTTCGTTGCTGATGCTTAGTAAAGGATTCTCTTTGGCCCGTCCGATAGGGCAGATACTGAAAATACGCCAACGTTTTACGCCAAGCCCGATAAGGAATTTTTTAAGTTCGGGCAATTCATCAAAATTTTTTTGATTGACACAGGTAACCACATCGAAAACAATACTGTCGCCAGCGCTTACGGCAAGTTTAATGGCATTCACGGCCTTTTCAAAACTATGTTTGTTGCCGCGCATCCAGTTGTGGCTGTCTTCAAAGCCATCAAGGCTGATAGTCATGGAACGCAAGCCGGATTGTAATAATCTCTCAAAACGCGCCGGCGTCAGGGCATAGCCGTTGGTAACAAAACCCCAGGGAAATCCCTGTTTGTACAGTTCCATACCGCATTCTTCAAGATCTTTGCGCATCAGCGGCTCTCCACCCGTAATAACAATCATGACTTTGTGGGGATCGTAAACTTCTTTGACACGGGCGGTAACCTTAAGAAAATCCTGATACGGCATATCTTTTACTCCGGACTCGCTGCGGCAGTCGCTACCGCAATGTATGCAGCTGATATTGCACCTCAGGGTACATTCCCAGAAGAAATAGGTAAGTTCATGGAGCTGCGACTGAACATTTACATATTTGCCGAACACATCAAGCGCTAAGCGTTTTTTGAAACCAGGGCGGTGCTTTTTCAATGTGATTTTTTTCAGTTGTTTTTCAATCAGTCCTAATAGGTATTTGACGGAACGCCGTATTCGGCAATGGGTTCATTGTACTTGGGTATCCCATATTTTGTCATGGGCTGCGATGGCTTATAAGGATTTTTGGGTTTCTTTGGTTTCTTTGCCCTGGCAATGGAATCTGCTTTTGCAATGGAATCAACGCGGGCCTGTTCGCGTTGCGCCCGGGCGATGGAATCTGCCGTTGCAATGGAATCCTGACAGGCCTTTACCCTGGCAAGAGAGTCGCTGATACGGGCAGCTTTTTCTTCTTCCGAAGGGCCGGAATTGCACCTGGAAAAGAATAACAGACTAGTAGCGCCTATCATCAGCAGGGTATAATAATAGAATTTCGACCTGCACATTAAAATGGTTCTTCTTATCTTCATGGTTATGGTATCGGGCTTAGCTCAACGTTTTCTTCATGTTCCAGGTTGTTGTAATCCCTGAAGTTTATTGTAACATCGACAGTTTTCTGCTGGTACTTCCCATTGAGCGTACTATCGGTATCGGTAAAAATAAGCTTGAAGTTCTGGTTTTCATAAGCTTCGTAACGGAAGGCACCGTAGGTGCCCGCGGGGCTGGTGTGCGCCACTGTGGTATCGTTGGCGCCGGGCGTTATTTTTACCTCAATGCCCGGTATGGCGTTATGGGTAAGCGCATCGGTTACGACGCCTTTAAACTCAAATTCACTGCTTATTACTCCGTACATGGCCACAGGCCCGTTATTTTTGTCACAGGAAATTAAAAAACCAAAACCGGCCAGACCGAGCAGCCGGATGAAGTTCTTTAACAAGCGGGCATGGACTTTAAGAAAAAATATCCTTTTGTTTTTCATGGTTATTCATTTTGTATCAGTTGATATCATTCAAGTGATAAGACTACACAAAAAAAAGACCGCCGGATAATACAAATACCTTGCAAAGATTATTTGCAGGGTTCATCTTTTCTCATTTTTAACGCAAAATTGTACAGTTTTTTGCTTTCAAAATACCTGTCCCAGTTTTCTGTTGTCGAATTCTCAAAATCACCGGTGCCTAAGATAATCTGCTGCCGTAGGGGTTCGAAATCACCCTTGTTTTGCGTACCATCCACATCTTCGGCTATCAACAGGTATTCGGAGTATGTTTTGATGTATGGGTTATCGACACTGAAATTTCCGTTTTCGTCGGTGATGGCAGGCATATCATGATCTACGCCATCAGCATCTGTGGCCCTGAGGGTTATTTTTATTTGCGGAACAGCATCCTGACATTTTTCGGATATCACCTTGCCTTTGACCAAATAATGATTTTCCGGCACACCATACTGTGCAGCCACACTCCCCGAAAATCCAAAAATCAGGGCAACAAGCGAAAACAGCCACTTATTAAATTTCAGTTTCATAAATCACAATTTCATATTAAACATCAAAGTTACAAATTTTATTGTAGAAACCCAAGCCGAACAAAGAAAAATCATATTTCACGGGGTCTTCCGGGTCAAAGCACCGGAGGCTGCCGGTAAGTTCTTCGACGGCTTTTTTGTTGTTCTCTTTAATGTTCAGCAGGCCCAAAGCCCGGGAAACATTACCTGTATGTAAATCCAGCGGACAATAGAGTTTCGATGCCGGTATTTCTTTCCACAAGCCAAAATCCACTCCCCTGTTGTTGCTTCGGACCATCCAACGGAGAAACAGGTGTAAGCGTTTACACGCGGAATTTCTTGCGGGGTCGGAAATATGTTTCTCGCTGCGCGGCAGGTGTGCCGTTTCAAAAAATACAGTTCTGAACATACCGATGGCCGCAAACAGGTCTCCATAGCGGCGGTAACCCTCGATAAAAACAGCCTCTAAACCCTGGTGCTTCAGGTAAATATTTTTTAACGAATGCAGGAAAAAAACACAGTCATTCCCGTTGAAAGTCCGGTACACAAAGCTTTTGAAAGGGTTCAGTTCTTTTTTTGTGGCGCCGGTCAAAAAATCAAAGGGCGCATAATCCATCATCTGCATCAGGTTCCTGGCGCTTTTTATGATCTGCTGTCTTTGGCCCCAGGCAAGCATGGCCGCAAAGAACCCTGCTATTTCAATATCTTCTTTCTTTGAAAAATAATGAGGCACACTGATTGGGTCATCATCAATAAAAGCCGGCGTGCAATATTCATCGTATTTTTCATCCAGCAGTTCACGTAGTTCGGAGGTATTCATAGTGTCGGCTTTACAGGGAAGCAGCAACTATAAGCAGGGACAGCCGCTTCAGGTATTTTTTCAGTTACTTTTTAGTCAGATTAGTTTGATAAACATGATTTTTGAAAACTTCCGGCTACCGGGGTAATGATTGTTTTTAAGCTATTACTCATCCTTCTCCCCAAAGACGATAGCCGAATAGATGTAAATATCGGCATCTTTCCATCCGTACCATCCCAGCCCGGCTTTGTCTTCGGCACAATGGCCGAGAAATTCTTCTTTTGTCCACCCTGTTTCGGTGGCTACCTGCGGCAGAAATGTGCCGCCGCGGTTGCCTTTTTTTATGTAGATGCCGTGTTTGCCAAGTTCTATTTCATCGATGGATTTTATGAGCTTCAGCGGCGACAACACGGAAATCTCCAAGTCGATAAGTTTTAATTCGTCGGCGACCACACGGCTAAACCTGTAATCCTCTGTTGATGCAGCGATGGCCATATCCTGAATCACTAGATACAAGGGTTTATCAGCCTCGAACCTTCCGATACAGCCCCGTAGCTGACCTTTTTTGTGCAGTGTTACAAAAGCGCCGCAGTTTTGTTTGATAACACCTGAAAAACCAGCTGTGTCAATAGCCGGAATTTTACCATTTTTGATAAACTCTGTCAGGGTGTTGCGGGCTATATCCAACAGGTCTTCCTTGTCCTTACTGCTCAACGAAAAATCTTCGTTCATTTTTTTCTTGATTATGCCGCTCACCGCCATGGCGTTATAGCCTACCACCCGCAGGCTATCGCCATACACAGGCGAGTCGCCTGAATTTTTATACTGCAGGGTGCTGATGGTAATGTCGTCCAGGTTTTCCGTCATATACAACAGGGTGAGCACAGAAGACCATCCGCACAAACTGGTGGCAAGGTTCGGGATATATAGTTTTTCGTTGTACTTTAATGCTTCCAGCAGCTGCGCCGGCGAGTTGCTCTCGATGGCCTGTGCCGTCAAATGGTCCACTTTTTTGGCATTTTCGTAGTTGGGGTAATGCGAAAAGTCGGTGCTGATGACAAACAGGTTGTCGCTGTTCAGATAAGGCTGCAGGGCTTTGGCAATTTTTTTGCAATCAGCGGCATCGCTGGTGCCAACAACAATTGGAACAATGCGGAATGGTTTTTTCATCTTATACTGAAGAAAAGGAAGCTGCACCTCGAGGCTATGTTCAAAAATATGCACATCCTTATAATTTTTTATTATTGCATTTTCTTTTACCAGTTTTTTTGCCAGGTCCGTATCCACTTCCACGGTGCCGAGGGGTGTAATAAAATCACCATCGCAATACACTGATGCCGCGCTGAAATAGGAGCTGTGACTGGAGCCGATGACAAAAATGTCGGTATATTCCTTATTTTCGTCTATCTGATTGATTGCGGTGGCAGCCACTTCGCCCGAAAAAACATAACCTGCATGTGGCGAAATAATGGCCAGGACATCATTGACTTTCTTTGGCGACGCCTTATCAAACAAGGCTTTCAGGTCCTTATTCAACATTGCGGCATCACCGGCATAGAATTGCCCCGCCACGGCAGGCCGGCGGTCGTTTTTGGGCTGCTCATGGTTCTGAGAATTACAACTTGCGGTCATAAAAATTAAACTTAAAAGGGTTAATAATCGTATCCTTTTCATATTGCTCATTTATACAAATATACGAAATTTATAGACATTACGGGGCAGGATTTCCGGATTATTTATTACAAATATTCCCCACCGCAATAAAGTATGTACCAGCTAAAAGCAATATACAACTCCTTATTTTTTCACAGTAACCCTCAACACCATTATCTTCCGCATATCAGCGCATACGGGCATAACTCACAATTTTCTTCGTTACCGGTCTGAACAAAATCTTCGTCCCTGTTAAAAAGACTTTTAAGGATATTCATGAGCATTTGTTCAAAGGCTTCCAGGTGCTCTGCCTGCATGGCATAGAGTTTGGGCGACCTGCTTTTCTCCGGAAATTCATCATAACACACATTACTGATCCCCTCTTCAATCCGGCGCATGCTCCACACCCCGCAATACTGCCCCTCATGCCGTTCCCCGGGATGTTGTTTGTTATACAACCACAGGTACAGTAAAACCTGGAAACAATAATCGTTACGGTAATCCTGCTCATCAGCAAGCAGTTTGTAAATATCAAAATTCTTTCCGCCGGTATTGCCCGACTTATAATCGATAATCTGAAGGTTCTTGCCAATCAGGTCTATCCTATCGGCCACCCCTTTCAACAGCAGCGTTTTCACCATGCTGTCATCACCCAGCTCCAGGCTGTGCCGCAGGTCTTTCTCCGTTGAAAGGACTTTATGCAAAATCTTTTCCTTTTGATGTTCCCTGACAATCTCCAGTTGCGTTAAAATAAATTTTCGCAGGTAATCCCTGATAACATTATATATCAGCAGGTTTTTGCCGCTCTTGCGGTCGTATGTCCCCGGCTTGTCGCTGTAATAAACCTTTTCCAGGATCGCCTCATAGTCGTCAAGAAATCCGCTGACAACATCCTCTGTCAATACACCATTTTCATAAGGTTTGAAGAGGCTGTCCAAAACCTCATGAATATGATCGCCAAGTTCTTTGCTGTCGATGGTTTCCGATAGCTCTTCCGCTTCCCATATCCCGGCAACATAACTGAAATAATATTGCAAACCGCATTTTCGGTAAACATTCAGTGCGGAAGGCGAAAGTCCTTTTTTGGCTAAGGCCGCGAGCCGTTCTGCCACCACCTGATCTTTTTTGATAGCCATGGGCTGGATACTATTCTTTTCGGGCGGAAAAGTAACAAACAGTTCTTCGATAGTTACCAAAGGGTTCTTTTTGGGCAGCTCGTGCACCACCTGATTTACAAAACGGCTGCGTTCGCCGCCGCCCATATCGTCGGGCTGTGTGTTATAAATGAGGTAGATATTTTTACTCCGCTGTAAAATACGGTAAAAGTGATATGCAAAAATTTCCTCATTTTGTTTGTAAGTGGGGAGGTTGGCATCCACGCGAATTCCATGAGGGATAAATGAAGTGCCGGATTTTGCTTTAGGCAGCACCCCCTCGTTGACCGACAACAAAAACACGGTGTCGAAGTCGAGTGTGCGTGTTTCCAGCATTCCCATAATCTGCAGGCCATTGAGCGGCTCGCCCACAAAAGGAACCCTGGTTTGCGAAACGTGCTGAGAAAACAACTGATGAAGCGTATTGGCCGGGAGTGTGAGACCAGCCGTTTCGCTTACCGCCGTGATACGGGAGAAGATCTTTATGGCAGCAAAAAGAAATTCAGCGTCAAGTCCGCGTTTGGAAAAGATTTCCTCTTTGATAAACGTGATGAAACCCGTAAGACATTCCACTGCCTTTGACGCCTGCTGATACCATGGTTCAAAAAGTTTGGCAAGCGGCCCGGGAACGGTTTGAAAACATTTCGACAACAAATGATTTACCTCGTCACGGGTATAAAAAATGCGTTCCTGGCCTTTCAGCAGCGAAACAAGCAAATGCCCACCGCCGTCAATATTACTTACGAAATTGTGGTTAAACAGCTTTTGCAGGTCTTTATGATAAAACAGGGGCTCTTTGGCATTTTTGATATTACGGAAACGTTCGGCATTTTCATGCAACAGAAACACCGACTCTATGAAGTTATACACCGAAGAAAACCTCATGGGATAGCCCATCGTAATGTTAAACTTCTCAATATCCTGAGGCACCGAATTCAGCATAGGTATCAGCAGGCTCTCTTCGTTTAGCACCACCGAAATCTGCTCGCTTTTAACCCCATGTGCCAACAGGGAAGCTATTTCGCGGGCGGCATATTTTACCTGGCCCACTTTTCCGGCCACGGCAACCAATGTGATCTTCTTTGGCTGCGTCAACAGCTCATTGTCAATCCATTTTGATTCTTCCCTGTCCCATTGGCTGAGGTAACGCCGTATAAAACTCCCGGCTTCCTGCAACGTATCTTTCACATAGTATTCATCACCATCCCACAGCAATTCGGCTTTGGCATTTTGATAAAAACAGTTAATAATAAACTCTTCAGAAGCGCTCAGTGCGTTGATACCGGCGAACACAACGGCTGGGTGGCTGTTGACCACATCGTCGGAAGTTTTCAGAAGGCCGGCTACCCTGCGGCAGGCCATGCCGTAAGTGCCTGTCCCCCGCTCGTAAAGACGGGCCGTGAAATCAAGATAGATGTCGTGCAACAAACCATAAAATTCCAGGTAATTCTTTTGAAATTCGCTCAGGGGCTTTTTGTCGAGCGCCCACAAGGCAAGGTTTTTATCCTCTTTCAGGTAGGAAAAAACAAATTCCGTTTCGGCCAGATGCTGGTCAAGTTCATCAAAATCCTGCAACAATTTGCCTCCCCAATGCAGAAACTCATCAAAAGTCTCGGGTTCGGAAGGCTTGACCGCCGCATAACTTTTATAGAGCTCTACCAGCAAAGTGATTTCATCGGCCATATTCATGGCTGAAAGCCCAAGAACAAAATCCTGTATGGAAACAATCTTTGGAAGAAATACCGGCTTGTGGATCAGCTCCGACAAGTATTTCTTTAAAAAAATACCCGCCCTCCTGTTGGGCAGAACAACGGTGATACTACCGAAATCTTCCGGATGATTTTTCAACAAATAATCAGCAGTCTTTTTTAAAAATTCCATAGTCAATTTGTTTTTTCAGCAGAGCCAGACGTTTTCAACTTGATGGAATGCAACCCCTGATACGCTGCATAATTCCTGTTAATCCACGAGGAACTGTCAGTTTTTAAATCTACAAAAAATATTGTTGGCGCGGGTGTTTTCAATGCATCCACCTCCACATCCGTTACGCCCCGCTTTTTGGCCTCAGCTATAGCTTTTTCACGCTCCAGCATCTCCCGTTTATAAGCCGGGGCCTTTACGAACAAATCGTAAAACGCCCCGGGTATGTTGCTCCTGAAGTGGACGGCTGTTGCGGGTTCCCTGTAAAAGTCGGACAATACGAGTAAAACAGCGCAAAGCAACAGGGCCTTCTCAAACCAGGACGGTAGCACAGGCAACATCGTTTTTTTCAGGTACAGGTAATGACATAAGTTTATGATGTTGACCAGCCACATCAACAGAAAGACCAGCAATAGCAGCGCATTGACGCGCATTGGCGGCGGGAGGCTCATACCCAGGTATCCCGGCAAAAAAAGCATATAAAGCATCAGCAACGAAAAAAATGCCAGCAAAAAAGGATTTATCAGAAAACGGTAACGTATTCCTCCCGCACTGATCAGGGAGTACACAAAAGGTATGGCAAGCAGCGACAACAATATAAAAGCTGCATTCTGAACATAGAGGCCGAGCAGCTTTAGCAACGATACAAAGGCCTGGATGATGCTTTTTCCCACATCCATGCTGCCGTCAAAAAAAGACATGCGGACAAAATTCCCGGGGGCTGCAACAGCTACAACAGCAAACAATGCCATACAGACTAACAACAGCAAAACCGGCAGGGACAGTTTGCGGTGTACAAAGCCATTGGCGGCCAAAAGCAGCAAAGTAAGACCACAGACCAACAGCAAACTTATTTCATTGAGTCCTATAGTCAAAAAGGCCAGCACTAAAGCGGCAGACCACCAGTAGAAAACCATTGTACGTTTTGCTGCAAACATCATTTTATATAAAGCCGAAAGAAAAAACAATGTCAGGATATTGGCCAGCAGATAGTTTTTTGCTCCCGGATACCAGTATATCCCTTCCGCCGGCGAGGGAAAGGCATTGAGGTATAATGCATAAAAAACCAGCGTAAATAATAACAACTGAGGGGTGCTCAGAAATTTTTTAAAAAAGCAACGGAACAACACATACAAAGCTCCAAAAAGCAACAGCAGTAAAAACAAAGGTATAAGTCTGTATGCCGTTACACACTGCACAGGATTGAGCACATCGGTAACATTGGCTATGTAGCGCCCTGCCCAGTTCATGTACATATACTCCTGATATTCGCAACATGAATACTGTTGCAACAAATTATACACACTAAAGTCATCGGCTGAAGGAAAGACAAAGAATGACAAGACAAAGAATGGCGCTACCAGTCCTATCAGCAAGAATATCCAAAAATAATAGTTATTCAGAATTTTCATTTCTTAGAAAAATCAAAAATAATCATTTCCATCGAATTTAACCTGTCCTATACACAAATGAACGATGTAAAATTTGCGAATGTGCGTGAACGTTGCGGGAAGCAGATCAGGCAACCCCGACAAAAAAATATAGATTCCGCATTTCGTAACGAAGCTATCGGTACTGCATTCAGAATGACTATTGATTCTTTTTAATCTGGGGGCTGTCGCAAAACTATCCCTTGCTGAAAATCATCATTACCCCACCCTAAAGGGAGTGCTGATTTTCAGCGACTTCCACCCTATAGGGAGGGGTAAAGAAGGCGATGAAAATCACATTATAACCTTTTCAGACACCCCTTTAACGACACCAACAGCCTGTCATTCCAGGCTCTGCCTGCCGGAGTGCCCGGATCTGTGTAGCTTTAAAAAATCATGCAAAACCCTGGTCCTGTTAAACAACCATATTAATGAAAAGTGGTTTCCCATGAGCCGCGCACTAAGTTGGGAATACCATCCCAAAATTTTTATTGCAACTTACCGGCAATAAAACCCGTGGTCCAGGCGCATTGAAAATTATAGCCGCCGGTAATTCCGTCAATATCGAGCACCTCGCCGGCAAAATAAAGATTTCGGCATACCTTGCTCTGCATGGTGTTTAAATCAATGCTGTCAAGACTCACACCACCGCAGGTAACAAACTCCTCTCTGAACGTGGTTTGTCCCTGCACCTGATAGGTGTCGTTGGTTAATACATTGACTATCTTATTGAGGCCTTTTTTTCCTAATTCTTCCCAGGTTTTGTCGTGGGCCATGCCGCATTTTGCCAACAGGTATTCCCACAAGCGCGAAGGCAGGTCGTAGGGCCTGAAATTGTGTATTGCCCTGGCCGCATGAGCCGAGGCGATACGTTGAAGATTTTCAGCAACAGCGAGCGTATTTTGTTGGTTTACCCAGTTTAGCTGTACCACAAAACTATAGTTTTTCTCGTTTAATAGTCTGGCGCCTAAAGAGGATAAATTAATGATAGCCGGCCCACTCATGCCCCAGTGTGTTATGAGCAGAGGCCCCGCAGCCCGCAATTTGGTTCCCTGGATACCGGCCACAACATCCGGCACCACTACGCCCATCAGCTTTGTAACCGATTCGCCGGGCATATTAAAAGTAAACAGTGACGGTACGGGCGTTTCAATTTTATGCCCGAGCGCTTCGAGCCATTGCAGGCCTTCCTGCTTGGGCGACCCCCCTGACGCCACAATCACCTTATCAAAAACCTCAGGCTGGCGGCCGGGCACATCAAAAGAAAGTTCCAGCCCCTCGTTACCGGCAGTAAGGGCAGCAACCCCCACCCCGCAGTTGATGTTTATCTCCAGCCTTTCGGCCTCACGCATAAAACAGTCGATGATGCTTTGTGAATTTTGCGAAGCCGGGAACACACAATTGTCTTCCTGCACTACCAGCGGCACACCACGCGCTTCGAACCAGGCGCAGGTGTGGGTATTGTTAAAAATATGAAACGCCTTTTTCAGCTTCCTGCCGCCACGCGGGTAGGCAGCACACAAGTCTTCCACCGTGGGGCATGCATGCGTAACATTGCACCGGCCACCGCCCGAGATCCTCACTTTTGACAGCAACCGACGGGCTTTTTCAAAGATATATACCTGTGCCTGCGGAAAGTTCTCTTTAGCTGTCAGCGCCGAAAAAAAGCCGGCCGCGCCACCTCCCACCACCGCTATTTTCATAAATATAAAATCATGTTATCGCGTTCGCAGAATTAACGGCATTATACGAAGTGTTTTGCCGCTTCAGCAATATTTTCGGGTTTTCCCAAATCAAACCACAGGGAGCCGTCGTTATAGGCCACAATTTTGTTTTCGGCCGCCAGGTCGAGATACATTTCGGTCAGCGAAAAGGCCCCTTTTTTGTTACACAACGCGAATATTTCCGGGCTGACCATCTGTATGCCGCTGAAAGCCGCTTCGGTGAGTTTTTCACCATAGCGTACCACCATTTTTTCGCCGGTTTTTTTGTTTTTCCATCCGCACAGCAACTGGTATTTGTCCACCAGGAAATACCGTGAGGTTTCGCGGTGTTTTACCACCAGGGTAGCCAGGGAGCGCATGTGCGTATGATAGATTTCCAGTTTATGAAGGTCGATATGCGAAAGCACATCTACATTATGCACCAGAAACGGCTTGCCGTCGTCGAAGAAGTAGGATGCTTTCATCAGGCCGCCGCCGGTATCAAGCAGGGCATCGCTCTCATCGGAAATTTCAATCCGTATGTCGAAGTTTTTTTTCTGTTTCAAAAAGTCAATAATCTGGCCTCCAAAATGATGTACATTGATAATGATTTCCTT
Source organism: Bacteroidales bacterium (assembly GCA_018004645.1). GTDB lineage: Bacteria > Bacteroidota > Bacteroidia > Bacteroidales > CAIWKO01 > CAIWKO01. The sequence goes on along the minus strand of JAGNBV010000015.1, from coordinate 17,640 downwards.
TACGCCAAACCTCTTGAGGTTTTCAACCACATGTTCCAGCAGTGTCCTGCCGTTTACTTCAATGAGCGCTTTGGGTTTTTCTGCGGTCAGGGCTCCCAGGCGGGTGCCCATGCCAGCGGCCAGTATCATTGCTTTCATGGCTTTGTGTTTTGTTCCTTATGATTTACTATTATCGCTGCATCAAACTTTTCTCTGACATAGGCTGCCAGCTTTTCGGCAAAATATACCGAACGGTGTTGTCCGCCGGTGCATCCATAGCTCACCATAAGATGCGTAAAGCCGCGTTTCATATAGTTTTCCACAGATTGCGAAACAAGCTGACTGGTATTTTCAAAAAAAACGGCAGTTTCAGGTTCATGTTCAAGGAAGTCAATTACGGGTTTATCCATTCCGGTCAAGCCCTTGTATTCATCGTACCTGCCGGGGTTCGGCAAAGCCCTGCAGTCGAACACAAAGCCCCCGCCATTACCCCCGGGATCTTCGGGATAACCCTTTTTAAAAGAAAAACTATTTATCCTCACCGTCAATCCCGGTGTTTTTTCATCAACATAACGCTGCAGGTTTTTGCTGGCAATGATCTGTTCAAAGACATCCTGCAAAATACTTGTTTTTACAGGCAATCCGGCATTTTTCAAAATCCATTTCAGGTTGTTTACCGCATAGGGAATACTTTTCAAAAAATGCGTCTTTTTTTCATAATACCCGCGGAAGCCATAAGCTCCCATAGCCTGCATGATACGTACCAGCACAAAGCCGGCGAACTGCCTTCGGAATTCAGATTCCTCAATTTGTTTTTTCTGCGAAAGCCTGGCTATATAATAGTCCAGCAATTCATCGCGCACCTGCTGAGGAATGGCCGCCTTGGCATCGTAAAGCAACGAAGCCACATCGTATTGCAAAGCGCCTTTACGGCCACCCTGAAAATCAATAAAATACAATTTGCCATCCCTGATCATGATATTGCGCGACTGAAAATCGCGGTACATAAAATAATCTGCATCGGCTTGCAGCAGGTAATCAACAAAAACATTAAAATCATCTTCCAGTTTTTGTTCGTCGAAACTTATCTGAGCCAGTTTCAAAAAATAATATTTGAAATAGTTCAGATCCCACATCATGGACTGCCTGTCGAAGGCAGCCCGAGGGTAACAAACCGAATAATCCAGGTCGGCGGCGGCGTCAATCTGAAAACGCAGCAAATTATCAAGCACCTCTTTGTATAAGCCCACTGTTGTGCGCGAAAAGCCCTCGGCGCGATGCTTTTCGAGGTAGGCAAACAGCGTCTCATCGCCAAGGTCTTCGAGCAGATACAGGTGATTGTCCAGATCTTCTGCAAATATTTTTGTTACCGGCAGCTTGTGTTTTTCAAAATGTTTGGCAAAGCTCAGGTAGGCGATATTCTCTTTCCGGTCGGTGTTGTATGCTGCCAACGCTTTATTATTTTCAGAAACCACCCTTATATAACAACGGTTTGATCCTGATGACGGCAATTCATCAATGCTTATGGGCTTTTCACCGAAGCGCCTTTCAAAAAGTGCCGCACTGTTATTTACAAATTCTTCTTTCATGTTCATTGGTAACGATTACAAACTTACACAAAAATATAGATTATTAAATTTTTATTTTATTGAAAAATTTGGAATACCGCCAGGCAAAGAGTTAACCCTTTGCATCGTAAAAATCTGAAATAGTTTCAAATATTACAGTACTACCCTGTTCCCCGTACGCTTGCGTTCGCAAGTTGTCCGCCCAATTTTACTTCGCTATCTTTACCCATGTTGTTTAGTTTGGGTTGCACACCAAACTAACATCCCGGGGTGCAACTCCCGGTAAGTAACCCCATTTTTTTGCAGGTCAATAGTAAAAAATAATTAATATATTTACACCCTATTACTTTGGTGCATTGAGCAATGAAAGCTAGGTCTTTACTATATTCCATCATTTATTTTGCAGCAACAGCAATTATATTATGCATTCCGGCATTATACAATGGGTATCTTTTGTTTGATTGCGACAGTGCTTTATATGTTGCACAAGGAATTAAATTAACTCCTCTTGTTGACAGGCCCATAGGATATGGTTATTTTATAAGAGCTACCACCTGGCAATCAACATTGTGGATGGTAATATTTTCACAGGGATTGATTGCATCCTTATTAATCTACCATGCCTTAAAAACAGTATTGATAAAAATTACTTTCAACAAGTTATATCACTTTATTACTATTTGTTTTCTTTCACTTTTTTCTACATTGGGATGGTTTGTCAGCATGCTAATGCCCGACATATTAACTTCATTTTTGTTCTTAGCACTCTTTAATATTCTTTTTGGGAAAAACTGTGCATTAAGCTACATTCTTTACTCCGTATTAATATTTTTTATTGTTTTTTCTCACTTGAGCAACATTCCGGTTTTGGCGCTGCTATTAATTACCGTGTGGCTTTTTATCCTCTCTAAAAGAAAATTTGCTGAATTCAAAAGGAAAGCATTATTGGGAAGTATAATGATCATGCTGGTATATTTAGGCACAATATCATGCATAATAAAATACAATTATGACCATTTTAAAAAACCATGCCTTTCAACTACAAGCGGAATTTTTTTCTTTGCAAGATTAATTGACACCGGAGTTGTGGACACATATTTAAAAGAAAACTGCGATAAAAAAGATTACAGGATATGTAAATACAAAGATGATATACCAAAGTGGTCTCAGTTATTCATCTGGGATACCAAAGGAATTTTTCAAAAAATGGGCGGATGGAATAATTATCAGGAAGAACCAAAACTTATTGTAAAAGATATTTTATCATCACCCAAATATTATGGACCTATCTTATGGAATTTTTCTCTCTCTACCTGTAAACAATCATTTCAGTTCAGAACCGGAGACGGCATGATAAATTTTCTTAATGAACAATGGTATCCTGTTTATGACAACACTTATAAGAACTTTCCAAAAAATGAAATAAAACGGGATTTCTATAATTCCAAACAATTGACGGAAGGATTAAAATTCGAAACAATAAATAATGTTATTTATTTCATTGTTATTTTATCAATACTGCTTATAGCATGTGTTTTATATCGATTTAAAATAGATGATAAAATCTATTTATTTTTAGTTATTTGTTTTTCTGGTGTATTTTTTAATGCTGCCGTTTGTGCAAATTTATCGAATGTGCTAAATCGCTATCAAGCAAGAGTAGTTTGGATAATTCCATTTATTGCAATCGTACTTTTCCTGAATTATTTGCTTCCTAAAATTATTACTTTTTTACGAAAAGAAAATCTGGCTTAATGCAGAATAATACACTATAGTACATAGAAAATCAACAACAAAAGAAACTGCGGATATAATAATTTTCGTTGTAATTTTGCGCTATAAATAATCTGAAGAAGTTGGCAACAAAGAAAAAAGTCCTCCTCATAGCTACTAACACCGAAAAAAAACCATATCCCGTCCCCCCTATTGGCCTTGGCTTAGTGGCACAGAGTATCCGGGAACACTACGATGTGAAAGTTTATGACGCTATGTTCGATGAAGGCCGGTCGCTGCCTGAGGTGGTAAATTCTTTCAGGCCCGATTACATTGGCTGCAGCATCAGAAATGTGGATTCGATGTCGGTGGAAGCCCCTGATTTTTTTCCTGAGGCCATCAACGAAAAAATTATCCGCCCGCTGAAAAAAATTACCGACGCACCCATCATTCTCGGCGGCAGCGGGTACAGCATATATCCTTACGAGATGCTGGATTATTTTGATTTGGATTATGGCATTGCCGGCGAAGGAGAAACAGCTTTTGCCAGACTGCTCGACTGCCTCCAAAAAAACAGCGATTTCGGCAGCACAAAAGGCATCATTTACCGAAAATCCCCTGGTTTCGAGAAAAAAACCAAAAACCACGCCCCACACCCCGGCCAGACATTTTTTTCGGGCATTGAAAATTTCATTGATTTCAATCCTTACAAAGAACGCGGCGCCTATTCTATACAGTCGAAAAGAGGCTGCGCACATCACTGTATCTATTGCACCTATCCGCTGATTGAAGGCCGCACATTCCGCACACGCTCCGTAGCCGATATTGTGGATGAAATAGAGCAGGTGGCCGCAAAGCTTGGCGATGTGTTTTTTGAATTTGTGGATTCCACTTTTAATGATCCCGCGGGCCATGCTGAAGCTATTTGTACCGAGATCATAAGAAGGGACCTGAAGGTAAGGATACGCACCATGGGCATCAACCCCGCCAACACCAGCGAAAACCTTTTTAACCTGATGATGCAGGCGGGTTTTACCCAGATAGATTCCACACCCGACAGCGCCTCGCCTACCATGCTGAAAAACCTTGGAAAGAATTTCAGCCTGCAGCAACTTCAAAAAATGGCCGTGCAAATAAAAAACTCAGGGCTGCCTACAATGTGGTTTTTTGTATTTGGCGGCCCGGGCGAAACACGGACAACCATCGACGAAACTTTTGAGTTTATCCGCGATTATATCTCACCCGAAGACATGATATATGTCACCACGAGCCTGCGGATTTATCCCGGTACCAAGCTATACAAGACAGCTCTGAAAGAACATCTGATCACTCCTGAGCAGAGCCTGTTGAAGCCGGTGTTTTATTCTTCTTCACAATTTTCTTCCGAAGAGTTGCATGACTACCTTCAGCAAAAAATCGGCAAAAGCCACAACCTTCTGTTTTCGTCGGAAGCCAAACCATCGGCCGAAATGATGCAGGAAGCCATATATACCCGAAAACAGCACAACCTCACCGAACCTATGTTCCGCACCCTGTTGCGCATAAGAAAAAGGATGATGGATGAAGGGAAAATATAATCTCAAAGATATCCGGTATTTTTATTAATTTTATTGATTAAAAAAGGAAAAAATGAAAAACATAATTTCTGTTTTTTTCGCAGGGATAATTTGCGGCCTTTTTATCTCCTGCAAAACTCATTCGCAATGCGCTGATGAATCCAATGTTTATCATTTCACCTATGACGGCCGGAAATACGAAATAATAAAAGAACTTAAAAGTTGGGCTGACGCTGCCGCCTGCGCGGTGGAACGCGGCGGGTATCTGGTAGAGATAAACGATTCAGCCGAACAAAGCGCCGTCTATAATGCGATCATTTCATCGGGAATATTGCTTAACTACAAACCTGTTGATGATGGAGGCGGCACATCCTATTTATGGATCGGCGGCACTGATAAAGCAACCGAAGGAGTATGGATCTGGGATGGTGATAATGATGATAAAGGGATTAATTTCTGGAACGGACAAGGTGCCGCCGGAAAAAATGATGGATCAATAACTACAAATTCATATGTTAATTGGGGTGGCAAATCTTCAGGCACCCTGAATGAGCCGGATGATTATGCTTCAGATCAGGATGCCCTGGCCCTGGCGATCACCGCCTGGCCTTATAGCACGTCAACTCTTGGAGCGCCCGGAGAATGGAATGATATAAATAGTAGTAACCGTATATATTTTATTGTAGAATTTCCCGGGCAGGAGCATTAATCCATCTGTTTATCATTTAAAAAAAGTGAAATTCACCTTCCCGTACTTCCGGTGCTGGCTGAACTTAGGATGCTTTGAAAAATCATGATCGCGCGGATGCTCTATAATGAGCCATCCATCGGGTTTTAGCAGGTTTCGCTCGAATATTTTATCGGGGATTTCCGCTAATGTGGCTAAATCGTAAGGGGGATCGGCGAAAATAAGATCATACTTTTTCAACGTATGTTTGATGTAAGAAAATACATCTGAGCGATACGCTTTCAGGTTATCAATTTTAAATTCCTCACAGGTTTTGATGATAAAAGAGACACACCGGTTATCCTGATCTATGGAGGTTACATCAGCACTACCGCGCGAAACAAACTCGAAGGAAATACTTCCCGTACCTGCAAAAAGATCCAGGACACTTGCCCCTTCAAAGTCAAAGATATTATTTAAAATATTAAAAAGGCTTTCTTTGGCGAGGTCGGTGGTAGGCCTTACCGGAAGGTTGGCCGGCGGATGTAAACGCCTGCCGCCATAGATGCCGCTTACAATTCGCATAACACCGCGTTTACAAGATTATGAATAGTATGAGAAGGGACATCATTCAAAATATGGCTGTTGGCATATTGCACTCCGGGGGCTGCAAACTCAACCATCCTGACATATTTATAAAGCACATCGTATAAGGCGGAATTTTTTACTATTTCCCCCGATACAATCACCCCGTCGCTCTCGGGACTAAGTTTTAGCTGCCCAAAAACAAAAAGCACAAAATAGATGAAATCCCCGGCCGTTTTATAGCCAAAGGTATTGTAAAACATCAGCCTGCCGTTCGCGGTCACCGCCAAATCAAAAAATCCGTGATGTACATTGATAAAAACCTGTTTCGGCTGCAGGGAGTGTTTGCTGTAAATCATCAGTGATTCGATAAATACGGAGGCATGATGCCTTATACGGAAGGGTTTGAACGAAATATTTTTTTCGAGATCGCTGGGGATGGCATATACATTAAACGCTTCGGCGGTTTTTAGCTTATCGGAATAAATTTTTTCATCGGCAGGCGCCCCCTGGTTGAACTGGAAATATAATTCCTGGCCGGCAGGATCGAACAAGGCATCGGGCACCAGCGTGGAGCGCTGTGTCTCCCAAAGCACCACGGCATCTTTGTACGTATGGTGGGCAAGATTGCTTTCCTCAAAAAAATGATGCAACTGTTTATAATAATCCTGATAATTGTTCTTATAATGAATACTTTTTTGTGCAAAAGCAATGAACTTGTTTTTTTCGGGATCGAAAACCAGCATCTGCAGCTTATGGCTGTTGAGTGCAGTTATCATCTGATAGCCCGAAGCCGGCGCCGTATCAAAGCAGGCGTCTGTTTTACATACATGGGTGCCGGAGTCGTTATCCATAGTGGTATTTAAAAATTATCTCTCCAATCGCTCTTCCTGCTGAGTTTAAGATCTTTCAGCATGGAAGATTTAATTCGGATGGTAAAATTATAACTTTTTCGGAAACCGTATGGTACCCACTCCATGAACATCTCCCAGCAATGCAAATCACGGTGGATGCTTAAGGAAGTATAGGAAAAGTCTTTTGATTTAAAATCATAACCTGTCGTGAAATTCACCCGCCACTTGGGAGTAATATAAAACTCTCCGTTGACCATCACCGTTAAAACCGTGTCGGGGATATAGCTGATCGTCCGGTAATCGAACCGGCTGGAATAGCTGAAGTTCAGATTCATGCTGATGTTCCATTTGTTCAGGAAGACACTTTTTTTCTCGTTGGTTTTTTTGTCTTTTTTCTTGAAGTCGTTATCGCTGATCGAATACGAGATACCCATGATCCACGAGGTATTCTGCCGGCGGAACAAGCGGTGGTTTTCGTTCCATTCAAACCGGTTCATGCGGTTGCCGTTCGTATCTATCACATATGGGTCCCAGGCACCGTTGAAACTCACGTCCAGCCGGTTGAACAGCCGCGTACGGATGTTGAGCGAGAGGTAATCCCAGCGCAGCGAATCTTTGGCAAAGTCGTAACCCGAACCAATATTCAGGTAATCAAGCAGCACAATCTTCTTCGAACCGGTGACGGAATCTTTTTTGGAACGCACTTTCATCTCCAGGTTGTTGTTCAGGTTAAAACTCACTTTTCCCGACAGGCCATCGGGCGGGGTGCCGTAAATGCCATTCTGGAAGATGGAATACCTCATGGTGCGGCCGGTGGAATCAACCTGTGCATATTTATAGTAACCCCAGGTTTTAGAGCCATAATCAGGATGATAGCCGAAAGTAACCGAAGGGGTCAGCACATGGCGTATGGCCTGCAAAGCGCCTTTTTTAAAGCGGAAGATTCCGTAAATCTTGGTGGAAAGCTGCGACGCAATATTGATTTCGTGGGCCATCTGAAAACGCCTGATGGTGTCTTTTTTGATATAGGATGTGTCCACATCGTTGAACCACTGCTGGTTGACCGACTGAAAATACCAGCGTTCGGTAAAATTCACCGAGTTATTCCAGCTGATGTACTTCAGCAATTTAATGGGGTTGCGCACCTGTATGGAATGCTGTATGCCGTTTTGCATCATATCCCAGATTCTGGGAGTCAGCACCAGGCTGTCGTAAGTGTTAATATAGTTTTGCGCGTTGAGCGAATAGTTCACGTTGATATTGTCCCACCATTTCATGGCGCCGGCTTTATTTTTTTTCCGGAAAGGATAAAACGTATTGACCGAGAAATTTACCTGCGGCAGCCACAACTGAAGTTCCTTGGTGTTCACGTTCTGCCGGCTCCCCAGGTTCAGCGAGAGGTTGCTTTTGCCTCCAAAGAGCGAAGTCTGATAGGCAATACTCGACTCAAAGGTGTTCGACAAATAATCGTTGGTTGACGACGGGTTGAACTTGTAAAAGCTGCTGCTGGCCATTTTTACCTGAGCCGAAAAGCTGCTGTTGGGCCTGGCCTTGGCGTCCTGCTTGTGCGACCATTCCACCGAAAAATCCTTGAATTTGTTATAATCAGGCAAAAACTTCTGGCTGATTATATTTACGGCGTAGGAAAGTTTGATGCTGCCATCGTATTTGTACCTTTTCTTGTAATTTGTTGTCAGGTACAGCGCCCAACTTCCACGGGTATAGATGTCTCCCTGAAAAATCATATCCAGGTAGTCATTAATACCCCAATAGTAGCCGCCGCGTTCAAAATAAAAGCCCCTGTTGGTCGATTCGCCCCAGGTAGGGATGATAATTCCCGATATTTGCCCCCTTTTGTTAGGAAAAAATCCAAACGGCAGCAGGAGCGGCGTGGGCACATGTTCAATTTCCATATAGGCCGGCCCCGAAACAAATTTGTCGTTGGGTATCATCCTGGCCTTGCTGAAGCGTATCTGATAATGCGGATTTTCGAGACTGCACGTGGTGAAAGCGCCTTTTTTGAAATTTGCCTTGCCGTCAGGAAAACGTTTTACAACGCTGCCATGCAGGTAGCTTTCGCCCTCGTTGGTAAAAATATCCTTGACCAGCCCCTTGCGGGTATCAAAATTATAATACATACTCCGCGAGGTAAACGCATTTTCGCCCTGCTCATATTCGGGCCTTTCTATTTCATTCCCGGCACTGTCTTTAAGGCCTTCTGCAAAAAGCTGGTTTTTCTGAAAATCTATTTCCACATAGCCCGATTTAAGCGTAATATCCTCATAATCAATCTTAACCTCCCTGTACAGATAGGATTTCCTTTCGTCAAGATTCATGATGATAGAGTCTTTGGCCTTGTAATCAATTTTTGTTTTTATGGCATCGGGCGATTCCTGTTTGCGCAAATCAATAATGGAATCATTCTTGATTGTATCAGATACTATCCTGGCGCTGTCCGTCGTTATGTTACTTACAGGATCCTGCGCCTGGACGGTAAAAAACAAAAACATCATTGCTGTAACAGCAAAAAAACGGGAAAATAAAAATATGGTTAATAATTTCGTTGACAAATTGAACAAAGTGCTGATTCTGTTAATTAAAAAGCGCATAATTTTGCGTCACAAAAAACCTGAAATTATTGACAAAACTAATTAAAATAAATCATCCTGATGAAACGGAATAATTTAATTTTTGTTTTGTTGGCCCTTATGATTTTAGGGATACCGGGCTACGTAACGGCTCAGGCCATAAAAATCAGGAAGGTTGTTATCGATGCCGGGCACGGTGGTGACGACCCCGGAGCTGTGGGCAAAAAGGCCAGGGAAAAAGATATTACCTTGTCGGTAGCCCTGAAAATTGGCAATTATATCAAAACGGCTTTCCCCGACATCGAGATTGTATACACCCGCAAGACCGATGTTTTTGTCGAGTTGTATAAAAGAGCCAAAATTGCCAACGACCATAAAGCGGACCTTTTTATTTCGATACATTGTAATGCCAGCAAAAGTCCAGAGCCCGTGGGAACGGAATCCTGGGTGATGGGGCTTCACAAAAGCCAGGCCAACCTCGAAGTGGCAAAAAAGGAAAATGCCGCCATTTTGTATGAAAATGATTACAGTGTACGTTACGATGGCTTTGATCCCAACTCGCCCGAAGCCAACATTATTTTTTCGCTGTACCAGAATGCCTACCTCGACCAAAGCCTTACCTTTACGAGTTTTGTCCAGAATCAGTTTACCAGCAAGGCCGGCAGATTCAGCAGGGGAGTTAAACAGGCCGGTTTTTTGGTTTTGTACAAAACCACCATGCCCGGCGCCCTGATCGAAATTGGCTTTATCAGCAACCCCACCGAGGAACTCTACCTCATGTCCGAAAGCGGCCAAAACATCATTGCCTCGGCTATTTACAGGGCATTCAAAGAATATAAGGCAAACGTAGAAGGCGTGGCCGGTAAACAGGAGGTAAAAACAGAACCCGATACCATTTTTCAGAAAATTACCGTCAGCGACACCAGCCCTGTGGTAAATAATACCGATACCCTCAGCCGAATCAATGAAACAAAGGATAACAGCCCTTATTTCAGGGTGCAATTTCTTTCGAGCAGCAGGAAAAAATCACTGGATGTGCCCGAATTCAAAGGCCTCGACAATGTAAGATATTATGTTCAAAACGGGATATATAAATATACCTGTGGAAATTTCAACACCCTGAAGGAAGCCATTACCTATCAGCATGTAGTTCAAAATAAGGGATTTAAAGACGCCTTTGTGGTGGCCTTTCTCAACGAAGAACGCATTTCGCCCACCGAGGCGCTGAAATATTCCGGAAATTAAAAAATAACTATATTTGCAAAAAAATACGTTTTGAAAATCTCGAAAGAAGTAAAAATCGCTGTTGTCTTTATTGTTGGCTTAGCACTGCTGTATTGGGGCATAAATTTTTTGAAAGGCAGGGACCTCTTCAAAAAAGAACGTACTTTTTATGCCGTGTACAACCAGGTGGACGGGCTGGTTAAGGCCAACCCGGTGCTGGTTAACGGGTACCGCGTGGGACAGGTGGATGATATCCGTTTTCATCCGGATAATTCCGGCCGCATTATTGTTAAAATCAAAGTTACCAACAACGACCTGATGATACCGGCCAATACCGAAGCACGGATCATCAGTTCCGACATACTTGGTTCCCGGGCCGTCGAGCTGAAACGGGGCAATGCCACCACCGAAGCAAAAGACGGGGACACCCTGAGCAGTTCGCTTCAAGCCACCCTCACGCAGGAAGTGAATGTGCAATTTCAGCCGGTAAAGCAAAAGTTCGAAAATGTAATGCTTTCGCTGGATTCGGTGCTCGTCATCATCAAAAGTGTGTTCAATGAAAACACCCGGCAAAACCTGGAACAAAGTTTTGAAAGCGTACGCTTCACTATCCGTAACCTTGAACATACCACTTATAATATCGACACGCTGGTAACCAACCAGCGCAGCAATCTGGCCGGCATTATTGCCAATGTGGAATCAATCTCCGAAAATATCAAAAACAATAACGACAAGATTCAGAATATCATTAAAAACTTCTCTGACATCAGCGATACCATTGCACAATCCAATATCGCCAGCACAATTAATAATGCTGACAAGTCGCTGAAATCATTTTCGGAAATTGTGGACAAGGTAAACCGGGGCGAAGGCACCTTAGGGATGTTAATCTACAACGACTCGTTGTACAATAACCTCGAAAAATCTTCCAAAGAACTTAACGAACTCGTCGAAGACATCAAACTTAACCCGCATCGTTACCTGAATTTCTCGGTTTTCGGGCCAAGTAAAAAGAAAAACGAATACACCCCCCCCAAAGAATAACAGTTTTTCAGGCTGGTGTTTAATGTATTATAGAAATTTTATTATACGATACCCTGCCATTGCTGTGTATCGCCATAGTGTAAAACCCTTCGGGAAGATTACTGACATTTATTGATTGCCCCTCACCGGGATATTGAAAACTTCCGACCAGCGCAGATGTGAGTGAATATATTTCTATCCGGTCAACAATTTGTCCACTGATACTGCTGACATAAACATAATCCGTGGCGGGATTAGGATACACAGACACCTCGAAGACATCAGCATATTCCTGTACCCCCACATTGGGGCCCCAGATATTCCATACCCAGTCTGGATGGTCGATAAAGGGGTTACGGTTGTGCTGTATGTTATAAATGGCATTGTTCCGGTCGATCTCTTTCTGGCTCACAGTATCATTGGCATGCCAGGCGAGCAGCATATTGATGGCCCAGGGTTTGGGTTCGGCGTTAATAGTCATGTCGCTGCCCGGCCAGCTTCCCGCCTCGCCATAATACCTCACGGCAATATAAAAATAGGAACGGGCCAGGTCGCCTTTAAAAGCATCAATAGGCTCAAAAACTGTGTTTGAATACCCTGCATTGGAACAATTTCCGATTTTACTTCCATTTTGCGATGTCCAACTCGCAGAGCCCACATCGCCAAAAGGCAAATTCCCCCGTTTGTTGTTGACATAACCATCGGTAGGATACATGTGAAACAGATCGGAATAAACGGGCGATGAATCATCAAACCAGTTTTGCGGAAATGAATGTTCGCGGTTGTAGCAATCGCCTTCGGAAGAATAAGAGCCGCATTGGTCCGAAACAAAAGTAAACTCATAGGGTGGTGTTCCGCCCGGAATATCAGAATAAATATCCCAGACCTTGTTGTTGGGTTTCTTATCGGTATTCTGAAAAGCATTCCATAATTGGGTATAGGAAATGGCCGTGTGATTCTTGATGATATTATGCAGTGCCACCCTCAGCGATTCGCCCGACAGGTAGTAAGCCGAATCATAATATCCCGGAGGAATTTGAGCAACAGCCCACACACCGGTAATAAAAAAAACAACGGAAAATAATATTTTTTTCATGCTATTTTGTTGGGTTAAGTATTTATATCTCAGAAACACACATAATTAATCATCTATTATTATTTATTCATCTTTACAAACTTCCCTTGGTCATTATTTACCGGAAAAGTTTCTGGGGTTGATATATTTTAGTTCTTCTTTTACTTTTTTGCTCACGGTCAGTGTGTCGATAAAATCGTGGAGTATTTCTTTTGTGATGACCTGATTGTTTCTGGTAAGGTCTTTCAATGCGTTGTACGGGTCGGAGTAATTTTCCCTGCGCAGGATGGTTTGTATGGCTTCGGCCACTACAGCCCAGTTTTGGTCGAGATCGGCCGTGATTTTTTTTTCGTTAACTATCAGTTTGCCCAGGCCTTTGTCAATAGATTTCAGTGCAATCATCAGGTGGGCCACCGGCACGCCAATGTTACGGGTAACGGTAGAATCCGTAAGGTCGCGTTGCAGGCGCGAGACGGGCAACTTGGCTGATAAGTGTTCAAACAGCGCTATGGCCAGTCCAAGGTTACCCTCGGCATTTTCAAAATCTATAGGGTTTACCTTATGCGGCATGGCCGAAGAGCCCACCTCGCCTTTCACAATTTTTTGCTTAAAATAATCCATCGAAACATACAGCCAAATATCGCGGCACAAATCGATCAGCAGGGTGCAAATCCGCTTCAGCGTGTCGAAATAGGCCGCCAGGTTGTCGTAATGCTCTATCTGAGTGGTATAACGCTGGCGTTTCAGGCCGAGGCGGGACAGAAATTTTTCTGCAAAACCGTGCCAGTCTTTGTCGGAGTATGCCACATAATGCGCGTTGAGGTTGCCGCTGGCGCCTCCAAACTTTCCTTCGAAAGTGATATCATCAAAATGCATGAGCTGACCGTGCAGGCGTTCGGCAAAAACCATGATTTCTTTTCCTATCCGGGTAGGCGTGGCCGGCTGGCCATGGGTGTGGGCCAACATGGGAATATCGCTCCACTCCCCTGCCAGGGTATGCAGGCGGTCCAGCAGCTTGTTGAGCGCAGGCAATACCGCATTCAACTGGGCTTCTTTGATGAGCAGCGGCATGGCCGTATTATTGATATCCTGGGAGGTAAGCCCGAAATGTATAAACTCTTTGTATGCCCCAATTTTCATGGCATCGAATTGTTCACGCAAAAAATACTCCACGGCTTTCACATCGTGATTGGTGATTTTCTCGATTTCTTTGATTTTTATAGCATCGTCCTCGTCAAAGTTTCTGTGAATATCCCGTATGGTTTCAAATTCCCGCTCTTTGACCTTCTTCAATGCCGGTATCATGGCACACAACTCAATAAAATACTCTGTTTCAATAAATACTCTTTTTTTGATGAGTGCATACTCAGAAAAATATCCGGAAAGTGTTTCGGTAGCTTTATGATACCGGCCATCAATCGGCGAAACGGCAGTTAAGGGACTTAATTCCATAGGATCTGATTTATTAAACAAAGATAATGATTTTTTCAGGCAGCCGGGCAAATTCATGAATTTGCCCCGGAAATATTCCCTGCAAACCGTTGTGCAATGATGCTGCCCATCACCAACTGCAATGCATGATACATCATGATGGGGAGCAATACAACACCTGCCAGCGGGCTGCCTGCAAACAAAACTTTTGACATAAGGCTGCCATGCACCAACGATTTGTTGAAACCGCAAAACAAAGCGGTGATTTTTTCTTCCCTGCTGAACCCTAACAATCTGCCGGCAACAAACACCACAAAATAAACTATATAAAACAACAGTATCAGGGAGGCGCCCAGAAGCATCAGCATGACGGCAGAATACCCCGCGAAAATATTATTAGCAAACGAGTCGCAAAAGGAAGTATAAACAATCAGCAAAATTACTATCTGGTTAAAGTACGCAAGAATATTCCCGTATTTTTCGGCTGCAGCGCCCCATTTAAAATGAAGCAACATGCCAAGTATTACCGGAAACAAAACCTGAAGCAACAATTTAATTATTACCGGTCCAAAGTCGAAATCAGCCGATGACGTACCGAGGTACAAGCCAATCCAGAAAGGGGTAATAAATATACCCAACAGGGTAGAAATGCTGGAATTAAAGATGGCCGAAGGCATGTTCCCTTTGGCAATCGAAACCAAGACCACCGAGGATGAAATAGTGCCGGGGAGGCAGGCCAGAAAGAAAATCCCCAGCCACAAATTTTCATCAACCGCCGTACCAATAATGCTTTTAGCTATTATCACCAGCAAGGGAAAAAATCCAAAAGTGGTCAACTGAATCACCAGGTGTACCCTCCAGTTTTTCAAACCCGACTTTAATTTTTGAGGGTTTAGTTTCAGTCCGTAAAAAAAGAAAATTACCGAAATACCCCAGGTAGCAATGGTTGACAGAGGAATCACCGATTCTTTGTATCCTGCCTCAGGCCATAAAAAGGCCAGCACGATCGCGGCGACCAATGCCAGGATAAACCAGTCGAGCCCCCACCGTTTAGCAATTTTAACTATTTTCAAAACCTTGTAGGTGCTGTCAGCCATAATGATTTTTCAACATTTATCCATATATAGTGCGGTACCGAACCGCATTGTCGAGGGCATCCAGTATCTCGCGCGTAAAACCTCCCGGCTGTTTTTCGGGCAGTTCGTCAGCACAAAGGAATCCCGCTTCCATAATCGAGGGCAGTACCCTTTCGCTGGCAATGCGCATCTGCTCAAGATAAAACTCGTCCGGCGCCTCAAAATCTTTCCCAAACCGGTCGCTGAATTCAAGCAGCGCCGCATGAACAGTTTTATAGAGCACTTCCTTTTTGTTGCATTTTTTCCAAATATATTCGTATGAAGCAGGGATAAGCGCCGAAGCATGTTCACGGATTTTTTCGTACACGGGAATTTCCGAAGTGTCGATTTGAATTTTTTCAGGATGTTCCCTTTCCCAGCGCGCATGTTCGCGGGCCACCATGGCATCGTACTGTGAGCGTTTCAGGTCGATCAGGTAAAAAGTATAAATATAGACAATTTTCGGCATCATGTAGCTGAGGTTTTTTCTGGCCGACTTCAAGATATACATAAATGTCTTCCGGTGTATTTTTTCGGCGTTGATAAAAAAATAGCGGAATACGCCGGCCATCATCTTTCGCATAGCCCATATCGCTGAAAATCCGGGCATTTTAATATTCGCGCGGCGGTTTATGTTGCGGATAAACGACACTGCCCTTTCTTTGAACTTTTCGGCCTGGTAAATATCGTCCCAATAGTCGGCAAGCCCCAGAAACAGCTCCTGACGGCTCATCTGCTTCGGAATGATATTGGATATGATATCCATTTTATCGCTGGTTTCGTCGGGTTCATTCTGTATGACGCGGCCCTGGCGTTTATAGTCGTACCACATCTTGGTGCCCGGGGGCGCCGCCAGAGGATGGCAGATATGAAAAATAATGTCGGCATCCATTACAAAGTCCGCTGTTTTCTTAAATACGGTCATATCATCCGATTCGTTGCCGATAATCATATGGGCTAAAACCACCATCCCGTACGACTGAATTTTTTTGATAGCCTCCACGGCCGAAATCCCCATGTTCTGCTTTTTGTTCATGTCCTTCAGCGCTTCCGGGTTCACCGATTCGATGCCGATCATCAGGTTGTAAAAATTGGCGTCGGCCAGCAAGGTCAGCAGTTCGTCATCATTGGCTATGGTGATATCTATCTGGGTGAAAAAGCCTATAGGGGTTTTGAAAGAATTATTCAGCGCAATCATCCGCCGCAACAGTTCTTTGACATATTTCTTGTCTCCGGCAAAGTTGTCGTCGGCAATAAAAACCATCTGTACTCCCAGGCTGTGAAGTTTTTTTATTTCGTCGATAACCTGCTCAATGGTTTTACTCCGGGGTTTGCGTCCATAGGTATAAATCACATCACAAAAACTGCAGTCGAAGGGGCATCCCCTTGTAGTCTGCAGCGAAACGGAGTTATACAGAAGTATGTCTTCTTTGATAAGTTCCCAGCGTGGCGGCGGCACTTTACTCATGTCGGGCTTGATGACGCTTTTATAAACTTTCTGATGTGTCCTGTTTTTATAGTCTTCTAAAAACCTTGGCCATGTTTCTTCCGCTTCGCCGTGAAACACGACATCTATATTTTCTTTCTGTTTATAAATAAGCATTTCCACTCCAATACCCCCGACAACCACTAAGGAATCCGGGCAAAACTTTTTACAGGCCTGCGCTATTTCGAGACTGCGTTTCAACTGATTAGAGGTGATGGAAATGCCGATAATATCAAAACTTTTTCCTCTGAAATAATCCTCCGAAGGCCCGCGGATGTATTCATCATGTATTACCACATCATGTTCTTCGGGTGTAAGGGCCGCCACTGTGGCTACGGCGTGAGGAGCAATAAAAGCTTTCGCATTCAGATAGGGTATGCTGCGGATAATTTTATTATCAATCTCATCTGGTGTTCCCGGGCTTATAAGTAAAATTTTCATTATCAATGCAATTATTGAGGGTTTGGGTTTTAAAAGCTATGTCCGTTAATACATTGCACAATGCAACCGTAATTGTGTCGTTGAAAAAAGTTATCAAAAGTAAGAAACTGTTTTGAATTTTTTATTACAAAAGTATGGCAATGCATAAATACAAGTTATGTTGAGAGGTAATTATGTTGCTTATACAACCAACAAATAATAACAAAATTTCAGGTCACATTGAGAGGTAATTATGCTGCGCACAAAAATAACATTTAATGAACATTTGTACTTTTAAAGAGCAGAAGTACTGGCGCTATAGCAGATGGCTATTAGTGTAAATTACCTGCCTCAGA
>JAGNBV010000096.1 GCA_018004645.1 Bacteroidales bacterium | reverse complement strand
TAAAGGAGAAATAAGCTATGGAAGAAAATTTAACAGTTGACAGAACCAGAGTTCCTCTAAGCAAAGAGGATTTTGTTAGCGACCAGATGGTTAAATGGTGTCCGGGGTGTGGCGATCATGCCATACTTTCTTCCCTGGCCAATGTTTTTCCCAAGATCGGCTACCGCAAAGAAAATTTCTGCGTTGTTTCCGGTATCGGCTGTTCCTCAAGGTTTCCGTATTATGTTAACACCTATGGTTTTCATGGAATTCACGGAAGAGCCAATGCCATTGCCACCGGAGTAAAAATTTCCAACCCTCACCTCAGTGTGTGGGTAGCCACCGGCGACGGCGATTCCATGGCCATTGGCGGCAACCATTTTATCCACATTATCCGCAGAAATGTTGATATCAACATCATGTTGTTTAACAACCAGATTTACGGCCTTACCAAGGGACAGTATTCACCCACTTCGCCCATGGGAAGTGTTACCAAAACCTCTCCGCAAGGCACCATTGAGCATCCCTTTAACCCCGGAGAACTGGTTATGGGTGCACAAGGAACTTTTTTCGCCAGGGGAGTGGATACCAACCCCAAACTGATGACAGAAATAATGTTTGAGGCCACAAAACACGACGGTACTTCGGTAGTTGAAATTCTGCAAAATTGCGTGATATTTAATGAAGGATGCCATTATGAAATCACCTCTAAAGAAAAAAGAGACGACAACCAGATTGTGCTGAAAAATGGAGAACCAATGATTTTTGGCAAAAACAAAGATAAGGGTATCATGTTGAAACAGCACGGGCTGGAAGTAGTTACCATTGGCGAAAACGGAATTACCGAGCAGGATCTGCTGGTTCACGACCAATATTCACAGGATCCCGGTATTCATCTGATGCTTGCCAAGATGGCTCCGCCTTATTTCCCTATTGCTTTAGGTGTGATCCGTTCGGCTTTATTCCCCACGTATGACGACCTGGTGGAAGAACAAATTCAACGTTCCAAAGCAAATACCACCATTAAAACCGTAGATGATCTGCTCAACAGCGGTGATACCTGGGAAATAAAATAAATTTCCTTCATCAAAAAAAAATCCGGCCTTTTCAGCGCCGGATTTTTTTTGGTTTTTCTTCAAACTTCATTTGTTGCAGCTCCACTTCGGTAAGAAATGTGTTGATTTCTTTTATCCTGGCCATATCCACAGAAAAAACCGTAAGCACATTGCTAATCTTTTTTAAAGATGAAATCAATTCTTCGGTTTTATTATCCGAAAAAAGGCCTTTGATAACCAGCAGCAGATCGGCTTCCGGCACTTTTTCCAGCAAAACGGCATTATCGCTTTTGTTGGCAAGCAGGAAAATCTGGTTACGCTGATTCTGGTCATTATAATAATACATGGAAAAGCTGGCCGGTTCGGGGTTTTTTCCGGCAAAAGAAAAATCTTCTTTTTTAACCAGGTTGCAGTTCAGCACTTTGTTCAGATGCCAGCAGAATTTGTATTCCTTAAGATGGCTGCATATGCCTATGATACGGTATTCGTCGGTCAGGTCGTAAACAAAAGAGATTTTTTTCTTCATTATTTAATGCCTTTTTTATCTTTCCACCACCTGTTGAACGATTTGTCTTTTATCAGGGGGAGGTCCCGGCGCTTTCCCCAGCTGTACTTGACAAACATGCGGATGGCTGTATTTTTTAGTTTTGCATTGGGCTTGTCGATAATCCAGCGATTCAGCATCATGGTGCGCCAGCCAAACTGAAAAAGAGTATCGGAAATGCCGTACATTTTCTGGTTGACAGTGTCTCTTCTGTTATACAGCAAGAGCTTGTGCAATTTTATGGCAGACGGGCACACCTCGGTACATTTACCGCACAATGATGAAGCAAAACTCAGGTGTTTGTAATCCTTTAATCCGCGCATATATGGCGTGATTACCGACCCTATGGGGCCGCTGTACACTGTTTCGTAGGTATGACCGCCTATATTGCGGTAAATCGGGCAGGCATTCAAACAAGCGCCGCAGCGGATACAGGTCAGCGCCGATTTTTGCTGTTTTTGGTTCAGCAGGTTGGAACGGCCATTATCGAGCAATACCACGTACATCTCCTCGGGGCCGTCGGTTTCGTTTTCTTTGCGGGGACCGGTAATAATGGAATTATACACCGTGATATACTGACCTGTACCATGGCTGGCCAGAACGGGCCACAGCAAGGCAAGGTCTTTGACAGAAGGAATGATTTTATCTATCCCGGCAATAACAATATGTATTTTGGGAAAAGACACGGTCATCAGGGCGTTGCCTTCGTTTTCGGTAAGCGCTATGCCGCCAATATCAGCCAGAATAAAATTAGCGCCTGTAACGCCAATTTTTGCCTTAGTAAATTTTTCCCTTAAAATTTGTCTGACAAAAGCCGTTAATTCTTCGGGAGTGCTTTGTTCGGGAGTATTGAATTTTTCGTGAAACAGGCGTGCTATATCTTCTTTGGATTTATGCATGGCCGGGGTGATGATATGGTAGGGCCTTTCGCCGGCTATCTGCACAATATATTCACCCAAATCCGTTTCCACAGATTCGATATGATTACTTTCCAGTTTGTGGTTGAGTTCAATTTCTTCGGTGGCCATAGATTTGGACTTTACGGCCATTTTTACTTCGTTTTTAATAAAGATTTTCAGTATTTCTTCGGCAGCTTCGGCGGCATCGGTAGCCCATATTACTTTGCCTCCGTTTTTCACAAAATTATATTCGAATTCCTTCAGGTGATTTTCGAGGTTATTGATGGCACGGTGCTTCATAAACGACACGCGTTGCCGGGCTACAGCAAGATTGGAAAACTGTTGCTTGCCTTTTAAAACCGCTGCATCATATTTTGAGATGTTATGGTTTATTATTTTGCGATGATTTTTGTCAAAGGCTTTTATTTCGGCCTTTTTAAGAAAATCCTTATGTTTCTCGTTCATGTCAGCTTAGAATATTTTTTATTTTTTCGACCCGTACCGCATGCCTGCCACCCTCAAAGTTAGTGGATAAAAATTTACGCACAATCTTCCACGCTCTTCTTCTTCTTAAAAAACGGGCAGGTAGTGCTATAATATTGGCATCGTTATGTTTACGGGCGTAAGCAGCAATTTCGGTATTCCAGCACAAAGCAGCACGCACATTTAAATATTTGTTGGCCGTGATAGCTACCCCATTTCCGGTACCGCAAATAATAATAGCCATTTCCAGCTGTTGCGTATTGACTTCGTGAGCCAGCGGGTGCACTATATCAGGATAGTCGGCTCTTTCCTGTTTAAAAATTCCGAAATCCTTGACTTTGCGGCCTGTTGCAATTAAATTTTCTCTCAGATATTCTTTTAATTCAAATCCGGCATGATCGCATCCAATTCCTATTATTTGATCCATTTTTGAGTTGTTGAAAAGTATTTACTTTAAAATTTATTTATCTTACTAGTTTTTAAGCTGTTATTTTTAAAGTGTTTTTATAAGTGTCTTATTATAAAAATACTACGTTTTAAACAATTTCGTTGTTAAAAAAACTACTTTGATGTTAATAATCTTTTGATGTTTTTTTGTGGTGAATAAAAAGTGATTTTTTCAATAAATATCAACAAGTTTTCAAGGTAAAATTAATCAAATTTTATCAAATGATTATGTTTTCAATATACTGTTGATATTTTTTTAATTTTTTAATTTTGAAGAAATTAATTTAAATTTATTGTTTTTATCGTGTTAATAACTTTTCATAATTCAATTAAAAAAGCGAACTTCAAAATTTTTTAAACACTATTAACAGCCATTATTAATAATGATAAATTTTTTAAAAAATAAATTATTATTATTAAAAGAAAAAATAATGTAAAAATAAAACGTTGTATTATTGCAAACATTTTAAAAATCATGAATTACCAAAAAGAAATTTTAGCGCTCAAAGAACAGAAGAATGCAGTAATTCTGGCTCATTTTTATCAGATTCCCGAGATACAAGACCTGGCCGACTACGTGGAAGATAGTTTGGGTTTATCTCAAAAAGCTGCTGATACCAATGCAAAAATAATAGTTTTTTGCGGAGTGAAGTTTATGGCTGAAACGGCAAAAATTTTAAACCCTGATAAAAAAGTATTGCTGCCCGATATGGAAGCAGGATGTTCACTGGCTGATTCGTGTTCTTATGAAGATTTTAAAAAGTTTATAAAAAAGCATCCCGGTCACAAAGTAGTATCGTACATAAATTGTTCCGCTGAGGTTAAAACCTTGTCGGATATTATCTGCACGTCGGGAAATGCCGTGAATATCATAAATTCAATACCAAAAGATCAGCCGGTAATATTTGCTCCTGATAAAAACCTTGGGGGTTATATCAATAAGCTTACCGGCCGCAATATGGTTTTGTGGAATGGTTCATGTAAAGTGCATGAACAATTGACCCAGGAAGAAATTATCCGTTTAAAAATTAAAAATCCTGATGCCAAACTGATTGCTCATCCCGAATGTCAGGCAGTGATACTGGAATTAGCTGATTTTATAGGCTCTACAGCCGCAATGCTCAAATTTATTGAGAAAGATAATAACACAAAATATATTGTAGCTACTGAAACCGGAATCATTCATCAAATGAAAAAAGTGGCTCCGAAAAAAGAATTTATCGTGGCCGGAATCAATGAAACCTGCAGCTGTAACGATTGTGAATATATGAAGTTGAATACATTGAAAAAACTTTATGATTGTTTAAAAAATGAACAGCCGGAAATAATTCTTGATGAAAAAACAATAAAAAACGCAAAAAAACCCTTGCTTAAGATGCTTGAAATATCTGCATTAACTAAAAAGTAAGTACTTTTATAGTATGAAAAAGCTTTTTGCAATTATATTGTTTTTTGTTGCCGGCGGATGTCTTGCGCAGGACGCTATCAACAACAATGGCTTTAATGTCTTTTATTATACTTCGGGAAAAAAGCAAAGTGAAGGATATTTGGTTGATGGAAAACCTGATAAATACTGGAAAAATTTTTATGAAAACGGCCAGATAAAGTCAGAAGGCAACCGCAAAAACTTTGTATTGGACAGTGTATGGAAGTTTTATAGCGACTCGGGCAAACTGGTTCTCGAAATCAATTATCTTGAAGGAAAAAAGAATGGCATCCGCAGAACATACCTGAAAGATGAAATCATAGAAGAAAATTTTGTGAACGATGTCAAAGAGGGAATAACGCTGAGGCTATTTCCCGATGGCAAAATCAAAATGAAATCCAACTTTATCAAGGGTAGGGAAGAGGGAATCACCAAAGAATTTGCACACGATGGCACGTTGATCACGTTAATAGATTACCGGAAAGGCTATATAGTCAATAAAGAAAACATCAACAGGCAGCGTGAAGGCCTGAAACACGGGCTGTGGAAAGAATTTTATGAAAACGACCTGGTGAAGTGTGAAGGGAACTACAGCTATGGAAAAAGGGACGGCTATTTTAAGGAATATGATGTGAATGGAAACCTGACCAAAATTGAAAAATACCGTAACGATGAACTGATTTACGACGCCCCGGAACTTGCCACCTACGAGGTAAAAACCGATTATTATAAAAACGGAAAAGTAAAAATTATCCAGAGTTATAAAAATAGTATCCCCGAAGGCGTGCGCAAAGAATATACGCCCGAAGGCATTATAAACAAAGCATATATTTATAAAAGCGGAATTATTGTCGGCGAAGGATTGCTTGATGAACAAGGCCTGCGTCAGGGTGCCTGGACAGAATATTATGAAGATGGAGAAAAAGCAGGGGAGGGGTATTATTTAAATAACCTTCGCCAGGGCGAATGGAAATTTTATTTTAAAGACGGACGTCTGGAACAAACGGGAAAATATGACCAAAAAGGCCGCCCTGATGGAAAATGGCGTTGGTTTTACGAATCGGGAAACCTGAAAAAAGAAGACCATTTTAAAAATGGCTTGTTAAACGGCCCTTATGTTGAAAAAAGCGATTCGGGAAAGGTCATTATCCAGGGAGAATATATCGACGGGGAGGAAGAGGGCGAATGGTTGTACGAAGTCGGCGACAACAAAGAAATTGGTTCGTATGTGGGCGGAAAACGCGAAGGTTTATGGAAACACTATACCGATGAAGTGTTGTATTTTGAAGGAAATTATATTGAAGGCAATCCCAACGGAGATTTTACCTATTATTGGGAAAACGAAAAGATCAAGGAAAAGGGCAAATATATCATGGGCAAAAAAGAAGGCGACTGGAATATTTATGACTATGATGGTATTAAAATTATTACTATACGATATGAAGACGGAGTTGAAATTAGTTTTGATGGAAATAAAATTGAAAAAAATATGAAAAATTAAAAAAATTATATTATTTTTATAGCCTTTAAAAATTAAAAAATTATGGCAAAGTCAAGAATTTTAATTGTAGAAGATGAAGTAATTGTTTCCAAATACATAGAATCATGTTTAACCAACCTGGGCTATGAGATTACCGGAATTTACACCACGGGGGAAGACGCCGTAGCCAATGTGGAGGATAATAACCCGAATCTTATCCTTATGGATATCAGGCTGGCCGGCAAAATGAACGGCACCGAGGCCGCTGTACAGATTACCAATATGATGGATGTGCCCATCGTTTTTCTGACGGCGTACACCGACGAAAAAACCATTGAAATGGCCAAGGATTCTGATCCTTATGGCTACCTGGTAAAACCGTTTTATGAAAAAGAACTTCAGACCACCATCGAAATGGCTTTACACAAACATTCCAAAGTAAAGCAACTGAAAAAAGAACGCGACCTGTATTATTCCGTTATTGAGAATAAAAACACGGCCGACAGCATCTATATCCGCACCAACAGCCGTTTGAAAAGGGTTAAGTACGAAGAAATATGCTATGTGGAAGCATTGCGTGATTATATCACCATTAATACGATCACAGAAAACTATACTGTCAGGATCAATATGAAAGAAATTCAAAAATACCTGCCCGAGAGGGATTTTGTAAGAATTCACAAATCTTTCATTGTGCGCATGGATAAAATATTTTCGATAAAATATACCAGCCTGATAGTGGAACCGTCGATGAAAGATTTGCCGGTTGGTAACTTTTATCGCAAAGACCTTTACAGCAGGCTGAATATGCTGTAAAACCCGTTAAACAAAAACAAAGTCAATTTGTTTTTTGTTTAATAAAATCTTTTTCACTTTTATTTTTACCTTATCACCCAGGCGGTATTTTTTGTTTGAGTAACGGCCTATTACGGTATAGTTTTCCTCATCAATAAAATAGGCATCGTCTTCCATATCGCGTATGGACACCATGCCTTCGCATTTGTTTTCGATAATCTCTACATAAATACCCCATTTAGAGACACCCGAAATCAAGCCTTCAAAAACTTGTCCTACCTTGTCGGCCATATATTCCGCCTGTTTATATTTTATGGAAGCACGTTCGGCATCGGTGGCCAGTTTTTCCATATCCGATGAATGTTTGCATTTTTCCTCAAACTCATGCTTGTCCACGGCGGGCTTGTTGGCCAAATAACGTTCCAGGAGCCTGTGTACCATCAAATCGGGATAACGGCGTATGGGAGAGGTAAAATGCGTGTAAAAGCGAAATGACAGCCCGTAGTGGCCTATATTCTCGGTGGAATACACCGCCTTGGCCATGGTGCGTATGGCCAGGTTGTTTATCATGTTTTCTTCGCCCTTGCCTTTTACGTTTGTCAACAAAGCATTGAATGAATCAGCAAGGGTTTTGGTGTTTTTGTTGTTGATTTTGTATCCCAGCTTAGCCACAAATTTGGTGAAGGTATCCAGTTTTTCGGGCAGCGGCTTGTCGTGTATCCTGTATACAAAGGTCTTTACAGGTTTGTTGTTTTGCGGTCTGCCAATCAACTCGGCTACCCTGCGGTTGGCCAGCAACATGAAATCCTCAATTAATTTGTTGGATTCCTGTTGTTGCTTAATGTAAACTTCGATGGGCCTTCCTTTTTCATCGTATTTAAAACGTACTTCTTCGGTATCAAAATCAAAGGAGCCGCTCTTGAAACGTTCTTCCCGCAAGCAGTCGGCCAGCTGGTGCAGGGTTAGTATTTCACCGGCGTACAAGCCTGTTTTGTTTACAATTGTGGATTGTACTTCTTCATAATTAAAACGGTGGTTTGAGTTTATGATAGTTTTGCCGAACCACTCGCCGGTCACCTGGCCGGTTTCGGTCATTTCAAATACTGCCGAGAAGCACAATTTATCTTCATTGGGCCTGAGCGAACACACATTGTTTGATAAAATTTCCGGCAGCATGGGAACCACGCGGTCGGCAAGGTATATAGAGGTGCCGCGCCCGAAAGCTTCGTGATCAATAGCCGAATTTTCCTTAACATAATGTGATACGTCGGCGATGTGAACACCTACCTCCCAATTGCCATTTGTTAATTTACAAAGGGAAACAGCGTCATCGAAATCTTTGGCATCTTCCGGATCTATCGTAATAGTAAAAGTTTCGCGAAAATCACGGCGTTTTTTTATTTCTTCGGGACTAATGGTGATATCAATTTTTGCGGCGTCCTGTTCTACATTTTTTGGAAACGAAAGGGGAAACCCAAACTCAGCAATGATGGATTGCATTTCCACGTTATTATCGCCCGGCTTGCCCAATACCTGCAACACTTCGCCAAAAGGATTCTTGGAGTTTTCGGGCCAGTCGCTGATTTTTACCACTACCTTGTCACCGTTTTGCGCGTTTTTTATTTTATCGTTTGGTATATAAATATCAACAGGAATATTTTGATTGTCGGGGATCAGGAAAGAATAATAGCGGGTAACCTGCAGCGTACCTACAAACTGTTCTTTGGCTCTTTTTACTATTTCCACTACTTGTCCTTCGGGTTTTTTTCCCTGGCGTCCGGGCAATAGCAACACCCTGACTTTGTCGCCATGCAGTGCGCGGTTGGTATTGTAAGGAGCTATTAAAATATCCGGACTCGGCTCATCGGTGATGATATAGGCCTTGCCTGTCTGTTTCATATCAACGGTTCCGGAGATATAAGTCTTACTGGGAAAAAACGACGGGTGTTTTTCAGGATTCAGTTTGTATTTTCCCCTTTTATCTTCGATGAGGCTCTTGTTTTTCAGCAGGATTTCGAGTTGCTGGCGGATAAGTTCTCTTACCGCTTTGTCGTTAATGCCGACCGCTTTTGAAATTTGCTTGTAATTAAAGCTTATGTAGGGTTTTTTAAAAAAAACATTCAGGACAAGTTCTTCGGCAGATGATGATTTGCCTGACTTTTTGCGGGATGTGCCTTTTGCCATTTTTTTTCGTAAAATTAAACATTATTGACTGACAAATTACTGCTGGAACCAAAGTTGATAAAATGTTCATGATATTTTAACATAAACATAATATCAGGGTTGTGAGAAGATCTCCTTCTGACTAAAAAGAAAAAACCAACGACGCTTTTTTCAAGTGGGAGTATGACTGCGCTCTGGCCATGCGCTTATAGCAAGTCATGCTCCCACTACCAATCTTCCTTGCAGGCCATTCTTCCCTGGCCGATTGGCCTCGGTCATGTCCGACTCCTACGGAGCCGCCTTTTTTGATGGGATTTGTTTTCTACCAATTGATTCAATTTCGACGAAATTTTTGGCTAACGTGGTACTGTCGGGGTGACTGAGCCGGGCAAAAAGCTTTGGAAGTCACAACGACAGTTTTTCCTGGCTGCCCGCGGGCCGGCGCAGTGTATGCAAGTGGGAGTATGACTGCGCTCTGGCCATGCGCTTATAGCAAGTCATGCTCCCACTACAGACTTTCCCTTGCTGGCCACTCTTCGACACGGACGCCAACACACTAGCCAGCCCGGAAGTCCGGCTACCAATGAACATCTTTATGCTTTTCACTGTATATCAATTACTTGTAAATTTAATTCTGCTGCTTTTTTTTGCATGAATTTTATAAGTTGACTCCTGTATTTCTCTTCATATTTTTTAGTTCCTGCTTCAACATAATCTGCGCCGTATTTCATCAGATTATAATACATCACTGCCAGTTTTCTTGCTGTTGCTTTTATTGCTATTGCAGGACCTCTCTTTGCTTTTATTCTTTTTGCAAATGCGCCCAATGCAATATGTTTACTTATCAATAATGTTTGTGCTGCTTGTTTAAACACTTGACCAGCTTTTGTCGAACTGCGTTTTTTAGTTCTTTTATTGATTTTTCCAGAGCGGTTTTGTCCCGGTGCTAGCCCTAACCAGGAGGTAAAGTGTTTTTCTGTTGGCCACCGGCTAATATCATTTCCTAATTCAGACAAAACACGCAGATAATTATAGTCTGTAAATCCAGGTAACGTTGTTGCATCTCTACCCTCTGTTCAAGCGACCCCTCCGCGAGCGTCGGGGAATTTTTTCATACTTTTTTCTATCAAAAATAACTATTTTTCAGTATGTATAACTTAAAAATTAATATTATGAAAAAAAATTTCATGCTGATTCGG
>JAGNBV010000095.1 GCA_018004645.1 Bacteroidales bacterium | reverse complement strand
TGTGGAGGCCGGCCGCCTGAAATCATTTGGCTGGGGCGAAGAAAAACCCACCGCCGACAATAACACCGCAGCCGGACGTACCTTAAACCGTCGCGTGGAATTTATTGTTGAATTCTAAAACATTCACTTTCCTTAAAAAAAGAGGCTGTCTCATAATCGGGACGGCCTTTTTTGTATCCCGAGTCAGAGAATAAAGAAAATAATATTATTCCCTTTGCAATAAATATCCATAATACTTGATTCATCGTCAAACATAATTTTTAGTACTTTTGTGGGCTTTAAAAAACTAATTTAAGAAATACCTATGAGAAAAATTATTATTTTGAGTGTGATGCTGCTGGCAACAAGTATACTTAGCTTTGCCCAGACGGCTGATAGAAAATGGAGTGTAGGGCTTCACGGAGGATCTTCACAATACTGCGGCGACCAGGGACATGGTTTTTACCGCTTTGACAAAGGTTTTTATGGCTTTGGCGGATTATCCGTTTCGCGCTATCTCGGTCGTTTCTTCGATATATCTCTCGAAGGCAACTATGGCGGTATCGGTTATTCCAAATCAACCAATTCGCTTTTTCACTCTTCATTACTGTTTACCGATGTAACAGCACGTTTTAAATTTTTGGGAAACGATAAACACAAAGTATCTCCCTACCTGTTTTTCGGTATCGGCTACATGAGATTCAAAGACAAAAACACCGATGAAACCTGGAACAACCTGGGACTTCCTTCCGCCGGTATCGGTTTGGCATACCACGTGTTGCCCTACCTGAGCCTGCGTTTTCAGGAAAAATACATTTATTCCAATTGCGACAAGGTGGACCATATTTATCATAAAGCTGCCGACAGTTATTTGCAGCACGATCTGAGTGTGGCCTTTAATTTTGGCAAAGCCAAAGACACCGACCAGGACGGCATTCCCGACAGCAAAGATAAATGTCCCGACGTGAAAGGCCTCTTGAAATTCGACGGATGCCCCGACACCGACAATGACGGCGTAACCGATGCCGACGACAAATGTCCGGGTACCCCCGAAGGCGTGAAAGTAGACAGCAAAGGATGTCCGCTGGATACAGATGGCGACGGCATTGCCGACTATATGGACAAATGTCCCGACGTGAAAGGCCTGGCAAAATTTGAAGGATGCCCCGACTCCGACGGTGACGGCGTTATCGACAATAACGACAAATGCCCCGGCACACCCGAAAAGGTAAAAGTGGATACCAAAGGATGCCCGCTGGATACAGATGGCGACGGCGTGGTTGATTATTTAGATAAATGTCCCGATGTAAAAGGCCTGGCCAATCTCGATGGCTGCCCCGATAGGGATGGTGACGGTGTCGCCGACTACCTCGACAAATGCCCCGATGTAAAAGGAATTGCTGCCAACAAAGGATGTCCCGAAGTAAAACAGGAAGTAAAGGAAATCTTCAAAAAAGCACTGCAGGGCATCGAGTTTGAAACAGGTAAGGATATCATTCGCCCTGTAAGCTTCCCGATATTGAACAATGTTGTTAAGATTATGAAAGAAAACAAGGAATACAACCTGCTCATCAACGGCCATACCGACAACGTGGGCGATGACCAGTCGAACATGACGCTTTCGCAAAAACGCGCCGCAGCCGTCATGGCATACTTGGTCAACAAGGGCGTGGAAAAAGAACGCATGAAATCATTCGGCTTTGGCGAAACAAAACCCGTGGCAGATAACAACACCGCTGCCGGCAGAGCCAAAAACCGACGCGTGGAATTTGTGGTTGAATTCTGATTTTTTTAACAGATAGAAAAATGACCGATTACTGCTGATCGGTCATTTTTTTTATCTACTCCCCGATAGTTTGAAACTAAACTTTACCGCGATATTTTTCAAGGGATCTTCAAAAGCATAATACCCGTATCGGTAAAACACCCCCACGCCCATCTTCAGGTATGCCAGGTTAAATAATTTCAGGCGGGCCAGGTTGTCAAGTATCAATCCCGATTCAAAATACCATTCGTCAGGAACCTGAAAAAAATTATTCCCCGGATGGGCATCCTTGTTTGATAATTCGCCGTACAATATGCTTTGGCATATACTCAGTTCCGGCCTGAATTTTTTTATGTTGAACAAATAACTTCCGAACGAATGCCTGAAATGAAGGGCTACGTATTTATCATACGTAAACTCATCAACGCGCATTGCCTGAAATGAGTTTCGTAAATAAAAGACGAAACTGGAACTATAGGAACCCCGGCCCTTGAACAGTTTCATGTAGGGCGCATTTCCCCAGATATAGCCACCTTCGGCCATGATACTGGTTTTCCCCAGGTGCTTGATCATAAACTCTTTTTCTACGGCAATTTCAAGCTTGTCGTATGCAAACTGCCCGCCCAGCAAGCCCCTGAAGCCATGAATATAGCTGACATACAAAATAGGATATTTTGTGCCCAGGGTATATCTTTTATTGAAAGCATCGATAAGTTTTTCATCGTAAGCATAGCGGAAACCCATTTTTACTTCTGAAAAGCTGAAGTTGTTTTTGGCAAAGGTATCGCTTACGGAAGGTGTGTACACATATGGATACACGGGCTGGCGGTTTTCGTGCAGCAATGTTATTCCTCCCTGTGCATAACGCAAAAACCTGAAATTAAAATACGCTTTCAATTGTTCCACATAATCCATCCTGTTAATCAGGTACTCATTCCAATAAGAAAAATTATTGTACCCAAGAAAATCAGTCATTCCGGGCATTTCCAAATCTTTTTTATAGGCAGCCCCAAGAAAAATTTCGTGTTTCTTTGACAGGGTAAACTCCAGCCCGCCGCCGTATTTAAACTGTTTATCCCAAAAACCATAGCCGCCAAAAGCGCTGACGGTCAACCACCGGCACATTTTTTCGTTGGTGCGCAAACCCAGTCCCACCCGTATCCCCTCAATGCTGTTGTAATTGAAAAGATGTGACAGCGAGAAATCCAAAAAACTCACTGGCACATAACCTTCAAGAACTTTATCAATGGCAAACGAATAATAATCGAAGTTCTTTTTTTTGCCAATAGAATCTATTTTCTGATAGGTCTTCAGCTCCTTTTGAGTCAGCGTATCCTGCCGGCGCGCTTTCCAGTAATCGTCGTCTTTTTTTCCTGCCGCCTCATCAAATACAATGTTGCCCGGGCCAAAATCCCTGTTTTTTAACACCGTATCAAATGCAACCTCCGAGATATAGCTTCTTCCGCGCATCACCACCCCCACCTTTTCTGAAGGATAATTCGGCAATAGCCAGTCGTAGTTCAGCTGCTGCGGAAACCAGTATTTGTTGCCGGTAAAAGCATACATCTGCTGAATCTTTATTGACCACAAACCCTCTTCGGCAGGCTGAGCTATGACATTCTGAATAGCATACCGGTTGGAATTGATGTATAACACCCCTTTCAGCGCATTGAAATTTTTCCCTTTCACCGGCCCGAACGAAATCACAAAGATGCTGTCGGCGCCATTATAAAGTGTATCTTCAAGTAAAAAACTATAACGGCCAATACTGCCGTTACTTATCGGATTGAGGTAATCTTTTACATCGGTAACCGACAATGAAATAAAATCGGTATAAAAAGAAAATGGCTGGATATCCGTGGCCAGCGACGTAAACTTTGGGTCAGAAAAGCCCGAAACTCTGGTCCCCAGAACATTTTCCCTGCTTTTACCATTCGTATAGATACGTTCTGTATACGACTCCATCATCAGAATATATTGCTCTTCGGCCAGTTTGCTCAGGCGCAGAAAGGTGCTGTCGTCTTTAAGTTTCGGCCCGGTATTATCGCTGATGGAATATTTGGTTTTGTCAAGATACCAGTCGGCCACCACCTTGTTGTAACACATGTAAGTGAACGACGGTATGTTTCCCGGATCGTTGAGTTTTCTGTTTGCCTGAGCCTTGCGAATGATGGCATGTGCGGGATTTTCGCCGGGAAATATCACCACCTCGCTCAGCTCAATGTTTTTGCGTTTCATTAGTACTTTCAGTGATTTGGCTTTCGGATCAACCGCGGTTGTCAAAGAATGATAACCAACATAGGTAAAAGTCAATGATTGTACGGCTACTCTTGATGAAATCGTAAACTTGCCGTCGATATCGGTGCTTCCGCCATAATCAGCATGATTGACCTGTATGTTGACAAAAGCAAGCGGGCCGCCCGTTACAGAGTCGGTGACCTTGCCGGACACCACATGCTGGCCATATGCAGACAGGCAACATGCCGACAATACAACAACAAAGATGAGAAAACGCCATTTCATAGGGCAAAGTAAACAAGAATTTACAAACATATTAAACATTAACGTGATAATTTCGGAAATAACATTTACAACAGTATTTTATGTTTAACCCATATAATACTTTATTTTTGATAAAAATTTTTCTCATGGCCGAACATAATGACCTTGGCAAAGAGGGAGAAGACCTGGTGGCGCAGTTTCTGGCCGATAAGGGCTACAAAATACTGGCCCGCAACTGGCGTTATGGTAAAGACGAGCTGGACATCGTGGCTGAAACCGATAGTCATGTGGTCTTTGTGGAAGTAAAAACACGGAGTAATATCATTTATGGTGAACCCGAAGAAGCCGTTACCAAAAAAAAGCAGCGCTTTCTGATACGCGCAGCCAGCGCTTATATCGAAAAAAATAATTGTACCAAAGAGGCCCGCTTTGACATTATTTCCGTAATTTTGCCGTCGCAACCCGTGCATATCAATCACATTGAAGATGCCTTTTATCCAACTCTTTGAAAAACCTGAACCATGAAAAAATCCGGCAAATCACCCACAGAAAAAAAATCAACTCACCAGGAAGGCCGGAAACCCCGGGACAAAAAATCCTTTGCAAAAAAATCTGACCGTACATCTTTTGCAAAAAAATTCAGACCCGGCAGGGATAATGACAGCGATATGACAGAGAAACCTGCATACCACAAAAAAAACGATTACGAAAAAAAATCTTATTCCGGTAAACCCCGCGCATCACGCGAAAAAAATTACGAAGAAAACGAAAAACAATCCGGAAAAAATTTTTCGGATACGGGAGATTACAAAAAAAGAGACAAAAAATCTTTTGATGAAAAACCTTATGCCCGAAAACGTAAGGATGCTCTGTCAGACAAAAAATTCGGCGACCGCGGGAATTATTCCGGCAAAAAATCTTCCGATAAAAGAGAATACAAAAAACGGGAATTACGGTCTTTCGATGAAAAACCTTTTTCACCCAGACGGAAAGATGCGCCGGCAGACAAAAAATACGGTGACCGCAAATTCCGAAAAAAAGGTAACGAAGACAGACCTTCCTATTCCGATAATCAGGCTACGGACCACGAAAGTGCATCCGACAAAGGTTTTCCTTCAAAAACTAAAAGACAGCGTATTCCCAAACACAGGACTTATGAGGGCAAAAAACGCGAGTTTCGCAACACCGAGATTTTTGTAAAAGACAATACCTATGAAAAACGCCGGTCGTTCCGCCCCCTGGCTGAAACCAACGGTATCCGGCTAAACAAATTTATTGCCAATGCCGGCATTTGTTCGCGACGCGAGGCGGATACCCTGATTGAAACCGGTGTGATCACCATCAATGGAAAAATAGTAACACAGCTCGGGTCCAAGGTAATGCCCGGCGATGTGGTAAAATTCAACGACCAGGTATTGCACAGCGAACGCCATCAGTATTTGTTGCTCAACAAGCCCAAAGGATACCTTACCACCACCGATGACCCGCAGGAGCGCCAAACCGTGATGGAAATCATTAAAGATGCCTGCACCGAAAGAATCTACCCTGTGGGACGCCTTGATAAAAACACATCGGGGCTATTGTTATTCACCAACGACGGCGAACTTGCCAAAAAACTCACCCATCCCAGCCACCAGGTGGAAAAAGTGTACAAAGCCGAACTTGACAAGCCCCTCCAGAAAAGTGATATGGAAAAAATTGTGGAAGGCATAGAACTGGAAGACGGCTTCATCAAGGTGGACGCCATCGCCTATGGCGAGAGCAAAAAAGAAGTAGGCCTCGAACTTCATTCGGGCAAAAATCGCATCGTACGCCGCATATTTGAGAGCCTGGGCTATGATGTGGTAAAACTTGACAGGGTGGTTTTTGCCGGTCTGACCAAAAAAGACCTACCCCGCGGAAAATATCGTTTCCTAAGTAATGAGGAGGTGAATATTCTGAGAAGGATAAGGTAGTTTTTGGGGGTGGACCTTATGACTAAGGCTAAGAGCAGGCGCTCTCGGCCAATACCTAAAACTATTCAGAATTAAAACTTTTAGTAATTATACGGTTCGCTTTTTTTCCGTCAAAATTCATATAGTTTTCGAATTTTTCCAAAACTATCATGCTTGCCTTTCAAGCGGGGTGAAAGCAGACACAAGATATTAGCCGTTTTTCTTTTCTGTTTTTATTAATTTACCATCTTTCCATGTTTCTATTTTTATTATCTGACCAGTTTTAGAATAATATATAAATGTTCCTTCCATTTTGTCTTTCTGATAAGAGCCTTCTCCGGCTAAAGTGCCGTCCTTATTATACCATTTAAAAGGGCCATCAAATAAATCATTAACAGTAAAGCCTTCACTTTTTAATTTGCCATTTTTGAAATATTCAAGTTGTTTCCCGTGGCTTTTCATTGTTGACATTGACAAATCTTTATTATAACCCATATTCGGGTCTGAACCTTCTGTATGCGCTGAAATTTTAATAAATGGATTTTTTTTTAACGAATCAATGTCAAAGAGTAATTTTACCTCGGTTTCAATTTTTCCGTTTTTGTAATAATAGAGACCCCGATAAGAAATCAAGGTATCATGCTTGTATACTTCTTCTAAAATCAGTTGCCCCTTCTTATTATAAGATTTACAATTTCCATGAAGGCAGCCATGGTCAAAATGTGAACTATCCTGTATAATACCATTTTTATAATAACCCAAATAATCACCATCAAGGTTTCCTTCTTTGAAATTGTACATTAAACGAAGTTGTCCATTATTGTAATAATCCCTGTAAACCCTATTATTATCGCCATATAATTTTGCATATTCATTCCATGGATTTTGCGAAAAACAAAACGTGTTAATAAGTATAAATAAAAAAAATAAATTAGTTTTCATTGTTTGCTTTAATGTATTTGTCTAAAATGGCTTATAACAAACCTGTGTGCCAAGTCGTCCCGACGCTTTTTAGCCGGGATGCCTGCCCGACTGATATTATTTAGTGTTAAATTTTTGTGATGGCCGGTCAGGCGGGCTTGCCGGAACAAAGTCACAGGCAGGCATCATTTGATTCTTTTTCCGATATAGAACGCATAACCATAATATTCTTTGTATTTGTAATATAATTCTGCCTCATATTTTTGTCCTGCTACAAACTCTTCTATGGCTTTGTTGCCGTTGTATTTTTTCAGAAAGGCTTCTCGCCTCATGGCTTGCCAGGCATAATAGTCCGTCCAGATAGTTTCGGGTAAAACATAAGTGGCAACCGGAAGATAGCCTGCTTTTTGCATTTGAGCAATCTTGTTCGGGATTGTATCTATTTCGGGATATGCTTGTTGCCAAAAATCCTGAATTTCGGCAGGCCGTTCTT
Source organism: Bacteroidales bacterium (assembly GCA_018004645.1). GTDB lineage: Bacteria > Bacteroidota > Bacteroidia > Bacteroidales > CAIWKO01 > CAIWKO01. The sequence continues at coordinate 3,163 of JAGNBV010000095.1, read as the reverse complement.
CGGTAAACCAGGTGTTTTCTGTAACAGCAATGTATCCACCATGCTTTAGAAATTTTTTCCACTCGTTCAGTCCACGCTCAAATCCAATGTGATAAATCGAACCTTCCGACCAAATCAAGTCTAATTCTTCCTCTCGAAATGGAAGATTTTCCATATTGCCAACAATACCATTCACTCTATCTTGAAGGTTTTTGTTTTTGGCATTTTGGTTGAATCGGTTGATAAAGTCTGCCCAAACATCTATTCCGATAATTTCGCATGGTGTGTTTTGTCCTAATACCATTGTTTGACCGCCTGTTCCACATCCAATATCAGCAATTTTGGACTTTTCGGTGAGTCCATTTATAAAACTCAATGCTTTAAGAGTTTCTTCGGGACTTCCGGGTCCTTGTCGTTCTGAGTTTGAAAAAAAATCATAAATAATATTCAAGTCAAAATCGTGAATTGTCTGTTTTTCTGAGCTCATAGACTTTCTTGTTAAATTTTTATTCTGTTAATTTGCGGTGGAGTATTATGCTTACTTATATCGGTTAAATATCGTTTACCATCATTTGCTGAAATTTTCAGTTGGGTCGTAGCACTGACCAACTCGTTTTTTCTTTTTTCAGTTTGGCTTTAAGATATTTCCAATAATTACGAGTTTTAGTGTAGTCGTCTTGGTCGGTAAGTACAGCTACAATATCCAGCACACTAAACCACCATTTGGCGTTTTGCTCGTCCCAAAACGCTCGTATTTCGCGGTCGTCAAAGAAACGTATGGATATTTTTGCATTATTCATAAATTGATATCATTTATTCTGTCGCTATGTAATTAGTAGTCCAAAGTTATGATAATTTTTATCTCGCAGCTGCTGTCTGAGTTGTCACATTACAATGACCACCAACGAACCGGCGTAGCAAGTTGCGGCAAATTAAAAACTGCTGCCTGCCTGCCCACTGGCGGGTACCCCCATCTGTAAAGTTAATAAAAAAGAACGCTCCTGTCCAAAAGTTCTGTTCCGCCGCTGATTGCCATACTAAGTTAGCAGCTGGCTTTTAAATCTTGTTATTGTTATCTTTATTAATAGCTATTTCTTTTTGTTTTGTTGCAACCTCCTCAACCCAGTCCATTTTATTTGGATCATTAATAGCTTTGTCATAATATTCAATTGCTTTATCATATTGAGATGCCCGTCTGTTCATTTCTGCAATTAAATAATATATAGTCGCCACGCTTGATGAGTCTTTATATTCATTGTTTTGAATTGCTTTTTCTAAATAATCTGATGTTTCTAACTGAAGACTTACCCGCAATTCATTTCTTATTGAATCAAACCTTGCTAAATATGAACCTATCAAATAATAGTTGGCAATTTTATTGTTTGATTTGTGCATGAAATTGGCCAAGTCTCCCGCAATTTTACATTCATTTACATCGTCAATATTGACTAAGGCGAATTGCTTCAGATATGACCTTATTTCATCTTTTCTTTCTTTACTATATATCGTATCAAAATCAGAAATATAGCCAGAATAGTGGCAATATTGACAACTATTGATTAGTTCTTCGTAATGACAGCCAACAGCTCCTTTTTTTTGGAAATCATAATAGGTTCCAAAAGTTGTCATACTCATAGTCACACAAAATTCAACCTTTTTTCCACATATTGGGCATGTTACTTTTTGAGGGTCACAAGTATGTCCAAAAGTTCTAATTGAAAAAAGCAAAATGAAGATCAAGATAAAATGTCTCATTGTATTTTTTTTAAGCTTGCCGCCATCGAACCGGCGTGGCTAGCGGTGGCTATTTAGTAACCATTAACTGTCCAACCAGCCGTAAAGTTAATAAAAAGAATGTTCCTGTCCAAATGTCCAGCGCCTGCCGCAGCTTGACGACACAAAGTTATGCCCGGTATTGTCATTCTTTTATTATTATTTTCTGCTCTGTCAAATAATCGTTTGACACTTTAATAATATACATACCTGCCGGTAATTTACTGATGTCGATCTCATTTATTTGATAATTCAATTCTCTTTGCAGCATAAGTTCACCGAAAACATTGTAAATGGCTATTTTTAAATTATTTTCAGCGGCACCGTCAACAGTAATTCTGTCACATGCAGGGTTAGGGTACATTTCAATTCTGGCTTTATGAGTTTTTTGTTCAATACCACTGATATTGCTGACACAACGAACAGAATAGCCATAAGTATTAATGCTGCCTTCTTCACCAATATCGCCGCCAAAGTTGCCAATCATCCAATTCATTGAATAATTTGGAGTGCCAGGGTATGCTGTAGAATTCCACCATGTACCGACCTCTCCAAGTTTAGTAAATAGCCCATCATAAGTACGATCACCACCCGGTAGAGCAGTAAAGCCAGTTTCATTGGTAGCACCGATATTAAAATATAGCCAATGAGTTGTTCCGGTTTCCTTTAGCTTGCCCCCCGCTACAGTTTCGCCGCCCAAATATGCTACCAGAGTTATCCATTCGTCTTCTGTTGACACATGCCATCCGATAGGACACAAGTTGCGTGGGTCGGTCAGTGCGTAATGATTGTAGAGTTTTCCATAGATCGTACTATTGCCTGGTATATTATTATAATCACAATAAGCACCAGTGGTGAGATTACTCCAGGTTGTGTCATTGGTAATATTTGGTATTGAATCTCCATTGTTGTAACGGGATACATTAAGGTTCTGTCCCAACCAAGTCTGTGTCCCTATGGTTACAGTAGTATATGTATTACCGTCAATGTCGGTCACTGTCTGAGCATGATTCTGAAATGTCAGAGATACAAATGCTGCGAAGAGAAGAATTGTCTTTTTCATATTTGGTTTCATTATATTATTCATAACGATCTGGTATGGCAAGCGGCGGCGTCCGCCGCGGCGGATAAAAGCCGTTTCCTGTCCGCATATATGGCCGCCTGATAAAAGCGCCAAACTATCTTAAATCCGCGCCCGCCGGTGCCTGCCCGACTGATATTATTTAGTGTTAAAATTTTTTGATGGCCGGTCAGGCGGGCCTGTCGACACAAAGTTATGCATAGTTTAAACCGTAACTCTTCTTATTAATACGTAATTGTTAATAACTTTTTCATACTACACGAGTGTTTCGTGTTTTTTTGTTGTTATTTTGATATTACGTAAATACGTTATTATGAAACCAAAATCTAA
>JAGNBV010000014.1 GCA_018004645.1 Bacteroidales bacterium | reverse complement strand
CCGGGATGCCAAAAGATTCTGCGAAAAACATGGGGGCCCACCTCAACAGCACTGCCGACGACTTCGGCATCACGTTTTATCCCGGCGAAAAAGCAGGATTCTTCAGCTCTAACAGGGACAGCTACGATCTCAACGACGATATCTTTGAGTTCACCATCGTAAAACCCGAAAAAAAGCCCTACACCATCCTGGTCATGGACACCCTTACCCGTAAGCTCCTCGAATCAGGCATTGAGGTTACCGACAACGAAACCGGTGAAAAAACATCGCTCACCGAGAAAGAAGGCACCTTTACCGTGAACCTCTTTCCCGGGCGTACCCACAGCATCAACGCTAAAAGCGAAGGCTATGTCCCCAAGAACAATATCGAATACGTGACCCCGGCAGATAACTCCGAACCTTTTGAGATTCTTCTCAAACAGCTGCCCCCGAAACCAAAATATTTTATTGCCGGCACGGTGTACGAAGTCCTGGGAGACAAGAGCAAGATCAAGGTGGACAGTACCCTGATACAAATTACCGACCCTGGGAACAACGTGGTGTATTCGCATATCACCGACACCTCGGGCACCTACTATGCACCGGATCTGAAACCAAGAACCACTTATGTGGTTACAGCTTCGCCTCCGGGATTTTTCAATAAATCAGAAATAGTGGACTCTATTCCCAAGGGAGGCGCCATCCGTGATTTTTATGTCTCCAGAATCGTTGTGGGCAAGGCCATAAAGATAGAAAACATCTATTTCGACTACGACAAGTCCAATATCAGGCCCGACGCTGCCATAGAGCTTAACAAAATCGTAAAGCTGCTCAACGAAAATCCTGCTATTATCATCGAACTCGGTTCACATACGGACTGCCGCGGGAAGAAATCATATAACGAAGGCCTCTCGGACCGCCGTGCCAAATCAAGCGCTGCCTATATCATCAGCCAGGGCATTGATGCCAGCCGTATCAGCGGAAAAGGGTATGGCGAAAATGTGATGATCGTCAACTGTCCCTGCGAAGGCGCTCAAAAGTCAAACTGTTCCGAAGAAGAGCACCAGCTGAACAGACGTACCGAATTTAAGGTTACCGGATTTGTAAAAGGGGTGGGCAACGTGAACATGAAAAGCGATAAGCCAACCAATGTGATCACCGACCCAAAACCGGCAGGAAAATAGTCAAAACCAAAATTATCAATAGCCCCTTCCACTTCGGAGGGGGTTGTTGTTTTTAATGCAATAGGACAGATTTGTCAATGTAAAAAACTGAAATGCACCAATCTTAACTTTATGAAAAAAATTTTACTATCTTTAATTTTACTGATTTCACAAGTAATAGTTTTTGCTCAGACATGGCCCACAAGTCTGGCTGGGCGCTGGACTTTTGACAATGCATCCGATTTATTACATGCCACCATTGGCAATGACCTCACCCTAACCGGCACCCATGTCTCAGTTCCCGGGCCTGTAGCCGGCGACGGCGCGGTGGCTGTGGATGTCGGAAGTTATTATACCTGTACACACGGTATCCCTCCAAATGGCAGCGGTTCATATGTAAATGAGTATTCCATCATGTTCGACATAATGATTGATAATCCCAAGGAGTACCATTGTCTTTTGCAAACAAACCAAAGTAATAGCAACGACGGGGATGTTTTTTTCAATCCCAACAGCCAGTTGGGAATTTCCGCCACCGGTTACACAGGATTTTCAATAAAGGCAAATGATTGGTACAGGGTTGTCGTAACTGTTGATCTTGGAAGCAGTTTGCGATTTTATATTGACGGCAAGCTTGTTCTTAACGGCGTCAGCCAGGCTGTTGACGGCACTTACTCACTGGATCCCACGGTACTGTTCTTTGCCGATGAAAACGGTGAGGATAATATGATCTATGTGGCACAGGTGGCGCTATTTAATACGACCCTTACTGCAGCAGAAGTCCGCGGGTTGGGCGGTTTCCATACTTCCAACATCACACCTTACCTGCAATCACCGTCGGTCAGTTCCAATTATATCAGCTGGAATTCATATTATTCAGAATCGACCATGGTGCAGTACGGAACTACCCCGGCGCTTGGAACCTCTGCTACGGGATCTTATGAAGACATTGGCGTCACGCCAACAATCAACCGGTGGCATACCGTTAAACTCACAGGATTATCAGCCGATACACGGTATTACTATCGCTGTATCAGCGGTGAAGACACGTCGGCCATATTTCATTTCCGCACCCCGCCTGCTTCAGGCACTCCCGGCAAACATATCCGTTTTGCAAAAATCGGCGATTCACAGACCAACACCCTCACCATCACCGCCATTTTGGATACCATCGTATATGTATATAAACAGCTTTACGGACCGGAGTGGGCTGATTCAGTGAATTTCATCATGCATTCCGGGGATATCTGCGAAAGCGGTTCTGATCTGGGTAGGTATATGAATGAGTATTTCAATCCTTTTTCATGTTTATCACCTTACATTTCTTCCATGGTCTCCATCGGGAATCATGAAGGGGAAAGCAATTATTTTTATCAATTCATGAAATACGAAGATCTGGGAGGATTTTCAGAACGGTATTACAGCTTCAATCTTGGAAATTGTAAATTCATAGCTTTGAATACCACCGGAACCTATAACTTTTTCACACAGACCAATTTTCTTCAGGATCGCCTGGATGAGGCAAATGCCGATGCCTCTACTGATTTTGTTTTTGTATACAACCACCAGCCCGGACACACCGAATTATGGCCCGATGGCAATATGGCTTATGTGGAAGACAACCTGTATCCCCTGGAAGCTGCCTGCCCCAAAATGGTTTTGACCACGCACGGGCATTCGCACAATTATGAACGCGGCGCCATACGGGGCACACACAGCGGAAACTGGGATTACTGGGAAGTGCTGTCCGGTGGAGCCGGCGGTTCTCTGGATCGTTGGGGAATGTATGGCAACCAGACCAACTATCCCGAAATTCAAAAGTCCCTCGATCATTATAATTTTATGCTGGTGGACGTGGATATGAGCGCCAAGACCGTGTTTGCCAAAACATACAGCCTCGGGAACACCGACAAACCGCGAAACCTGGAAGTACTGGATAAATGGCACAGGATCCTGAACCAACCTGCGCCGGATAAACCGGATGCTATTTCTCCTGAATCTTATGCTTCAGCACAACCTACGCTAACAGCATCTGCGTTTTCAGGACTAGATACCCTGATGACCTCAGAGTTTCAACTTGTATTATCTTCAGGAAGTTTCAGCAGCCCGTTAATAGATGTGGTTGCCGATATTGATAACTTTTACGGGGATTCCGGCTCACCCTTTTATAATCCGGTCAACCTCAATGCCGGTTTAGACCTTGGAACTTATACGCTTCAACCGGGCGTTCTTGCTGTTGGCCAGTCGTACATGTGGCGCATGCGCTACCGCGATAAAAATTTACGCTGGAGCGAATGGTCTGATACGCTTCAGTTTGCTGTAACACCTGTCGGGCTTGCGGAAAATGAAATGACTAATTCTTTGGAAGTTTATCCGAATCCCAATACCGGAGATTTCACCATATCACTGCCGCAAAACACTACGTGCATTGCCATTTATAATGCTACAGGGCAACTCATAGAAAAATCTGAATGCAATATTCAATCGCTTATGAATGTTACCTTGCATGAAATTGGAGTTTATTTTGTCATAGTGAATTCGGACAACACTACATACAAAAAGAAAGTTGTTGTCTGTATGTAAAAAGGCATTCACAATGTAACCGGTCAAAACTAATAATAATGTAACACCTATGAGGCAGAAAAAAACTAGAAGTGACTTAAAAAAGCTTATAGTAACGCATGGTAAATCGACCTATATTTTGTGTTTGTTATTTGTATTAATATTTTTGTATTCATGTAACTCTAAAATTCCTGATAAAGAAAAGATCTTTGTTGTTTCATTATTATCAAAGACAGACCCGACACATTTTGTACTAAATCCCGACAAGCATTATTGGCGCTTCAATTTTATTATTGACTCCATAGGCGATATCTATTATTTTGGGCTTGAAGGTGGAGAATGGGGCGTTCAAACATATAATCATGTACCAGGTTTTGTAAATCTCAGGCCATATAAACTTGTTCAAATACCATCAAATAGTATTATTGCCTTTTTAAAATGCAACGTTCTTCATGACCAAAGAAACGAAGCTAACATATCTATTGCTTCACAAAGAGATACCATTAATTCAAAAGGATTTTCTGAATTATATGAGTTCCTTAAAGACAGCACAGGAAATAGACGTTTTACTGTACGCATGACAACCTACGAAGAAGATATGGCAGTGTACCTTAAAAAAGGACTTTACACAAAGCATCCTGAATGCATCAAATGGGATACAACACGAATTCATTATCCACAATGGCTTTTTGATGAAGATGAGACACCACATGAAAAATATTTATTAGAAAAAATTTAAGCTACCTTTAACTTTTTTCTCCAGCCGGCATGTGTGGCTTCGAAGTTATGTTTTTCTAAGTGAATAGTTTTATATATGCTGCAGGTTAAGCCGAGGTTTTTTTACAGCCGGTCAAAATATAAAAGCAAACTAAAGATCAAGGGTGCAATAAATTTGTTATGCACAAGTTTTTTTCGTCATAAAAATGACAACTAATGGTATTACAAATGAATTCAAAAGACAAAAGCAGAGAAGAATATATTGCAAGAATAAATAGAGTAACGGACTATATCGAGAAACATTTGAACGAAGAGATTTCCCTTGATATAATTGCGCAGGTTGCCTGTTTTTCACCCTTTCATTTTCACCGTATTTTCACAACGTTAACAAACGAAACTATAAATACTTTTATTCAACGAAAACGTATTGAAAAAGCGGTCCAAAAACTTAGAAATGAGAAACACGTTTCAATTAGCGAAATTGCTTTCAATTGCGGGTTTGGCAGTGTTGCTCATTTTAGCCGGACATTTCGCAAATATTGGGGCATGACAGCCAAAGAATTCAGGGAAACTGATAAGGCTGTTTTTGCTCAAGACGGTTTGTATTTTAGCAAGAATGGTCAAATGGTACGCAAGATAAATCAATTGAGTTCAGATTTTAAAGGACAACTTTGCAGTGATACTTTTAATCAATTTAATCACTCAAATTTTATAATCATGGACACAAAAATCGAAATTAAGGAAATGCCCGAATTCAATGTTGTGTATTGCAGACACACAGGGCAGTTCAATCAAATTGGCAAAGCTTATGAAAAGCTCATGAAATGGGCAGGCCCACGCGGTCTTCTAAATTTTCCCGCGACCAAAACCATTACAGTTTATCACGACGACCCTGCTATTACTGCCATTGAACAAGTTCGTCAAAGTGCATGTATCACCTTAGATAACGATGTGAAAGTGGACGGCGAGTTTTGCAAAATGAGATTAGAAAGCGGCAAATATGCCGTAGGTCATTTTAAAATAGATGAGCAGGGATTTGAAAAAGCCTGGAATACCATGTGCTTGTGGTTTACCGAAAGCGGATATCAACCCGGGGATGGTTACCCATATGAGTTATATTACAATTCGCCTGAAGAAGACAAAAAAAGAATGTTTGTTTTGGATATTGGCATTCCGGTGAAAACATTGTAGCTTTTCGCAACAAAACATGACAAAATAAAAATAGAGCGATTGAATGAATTTCAATCGCTCTATTAGAAACTGTTTTGAATTTATTTAGTGTTTGCAAGAAAACGCCAGTTTGTTAGTTACCTGGCACCAAGCGTTATTTTTTCTTGGCTTTACCGGCTGTTTTCTTTTCGAACAGCTTTGTCCATTCATATTTTTTACGTTTGCTCCAGTCGCCTTTGTGATAGAGGTAGCTGGCGATCAGCGGAACCACCGTGGTAGCTTCGGCATAAACCATTTGTTCGTAAACCGTATCAACCTTGCCCCAGGAAGAGGCTTCTTTCAGTGTTGAACTGGAGCAGGCGCCGTCGCGAACGTCGGCAACCGTGATCTGTATGGCATATTTATGCATAGGGACATCAAAACCAAGAACTTCAGCACAAACCACGGTATCCTGCGTAAAATTCTTAGGCACACCGCCACCGACCATGAACAAACCACTGGTCTTGGCTGCCATTTTAATTTTCGTAAGTTCAATAAAATCTTTCACGGAGTCAATACTCACATGGCTTTCAGGATTTTCCCACTGATGTTTACCAAGTCCAAAGCCTGCGCTACTATCGCTGAATGCGGGGCAGAAAATAGGGACATTGTTTTCATAGCAGGCCTGAACCAGCGAATCTTTTTTCTTCGAGTGTTTTGTAAGGTATTTTCCCATTTCCCAAATAAATTCTCTTGATGAATACGGGCGGTGTTCCAGGGTATTGGCTATTTCATAAACCGCATTATCACATGCCTGTAATTGTTCTTCATCAATAAAAGTATCATAGATACGGTCGATGTAGAGGCCGCGCAACATGCTGTCATCTATCCACGGAGTACCTCTGTAATGTTTGTATCCCAGTGCTTCAAAAAAGTCCATATCCACGATAGAAGCGCCTGTAGCCACCACCACATCAATCATTTTGTTTTTCACCATATCCACATACACCTGCATACAGCCGGCGGCGCTGGTGCTTCCAGCCAAAGTAAGCATAATAGTACAATCTTTATCTTTGATCATCCTGTCGAAAATATCTGCTGCCACAGCCGTATCGCGGGATGTAAACGACATACCACGCATCGCAGTGATGACGGAAGTTGTATCAACTTTTTTAATATCAAAATGTTTGATAGTTTCTTTTAACAGGTCTTTCTTTTTTAGTTTCATGGTAATTATTTTTTATTGAATTTATAACTCAAAATTTTGTATATAAGTTTCGACGCAAGAAAATCAGGGGCTTTGTCAATCTTATTGGGACAAAGTTCCACCACATCAAAACCAACAATATTGCATTTTTTATTCACTTTGCGAATCATTTCAAGCACCTCGTACCAGAACAGTCCGCCCGGCTCGGGAGTGCCAGTGGAAGGCATGATGGAAGGATCGAACACATCGAGGTCGATCGTAATGTAAACATTTTCCGAAAGAAGATTCACTGCTTTGTCCATCCATCCGGGGTTTTTCATTCGTTCTTCGGCAAAAAACACCCGGCTTTTAGTGATATACTTTTTTTCTTCCACATCCATACTTCTGATACCCACCTGAACCACGGGGCAGAACTCAATGGCGCGTGCCATTGCACAAGCGTGATTATAAAGACTACCTTCATATTCGGGACGCATATCCGAATGTGCATCAAACTGAAGTACTGTTAGTTTATCGTAGGTCTCCGCATATGCCTGAATAGCGCCAACACTTACCGAATGCTCACCACCAATAGTTACAAGCATTTTCCCCTCCGTAACATATTTCATTGCATTTTTATAAACGGCGGCGGTCATTTTTTCAGGACTTGACTTCTCCATAACGGGTTTACTGGTATAAATTCCCTGTTTATATACTTCGCTGTCGGTTTCAATATCATACAATTCCATATTGGCAGAAGCTTCAAGGATAGCATCAGGGCCTTTATCGGCACCTTTTATCCAGGTACTGGTACCATCGTAGGGAACAGGCATAACCACTATTCTGGCATTTTTCAGGTCAGAGAATTTTTTTGGTATTCCTCCAAAATTTGTTGCTTTCATATGCTTGCAGGGTAGGAAATATTTGTATACAAAATTACAATTTTAGCTGGAATTTCGAATGGTATTTTTTTGACTAACACTTTTTTTGAGGTTTATCTGTGTTTCTAAATTATTTGCAATCAATAAATATAACATATGTTCAATATGCTTAACGATATATTAAAGCAATAGTATTTTGCTATATTTGCAATGGAATATTATGCGGAATAACATTCCTCCGTTCTTTTCAATATAAGAACTTTATGAAAAAGCCTTAGTTATTGTTGTGCACTAGTAAAGGGCATCTCTAATAATCTTAATCGGGCGGCCTTTAAAAACAAAAAAGTTCGAGGCAGTCGAAGTTCTGAAAACCACGGTGTACTGAGCGCACATGAGGTTTTAAAGAACGAAGACGAACGAAGAAATTTGAAGTTTTTAGAGATGCCCTAAACTGATAGGTTTCATAAAACCGCACCAATCATAAGTGATGCGCTCACGCAAAAACCCTGGCTGAACTTGTTTACGACTAAAGGCGACTCAGCATCTCTTATGCGGATATGTTTTTATTTATACTTTTTATTAATATGTGATTTAAAAATTCGGGAACCTAAATCAGAAAACAACTAACATTATGAAAAAAAATTACTTATTTTTTATTGCTTTAATGCTCAGCATAACAGCTATTGCTCAAATTCCCACCACAGGACTTATTGGATATTGGCCTTTTTCAGGAAATACTAATGATATGAGTGGCAATGGATATAATGGAGTAAATAATGGAGCAAGTTTGACAATTGATCGATTTGGGAATCCTTATAGTGCATATCATTTTGATGGATTGTTAGCTTATATCGTATTAAATAATAATTTACCAATTATAAATTCTAATTCCTTTACTATTTCTGCCTGGGCGATAATGGATGGGCCTGGTGGAGGCAATTTAGGACAGAATAACATATTTGAACAGCGTTGTGATAATGCAACAGCTACAGCAAAATCGACAATTCTACTGATGCCTGAAGATCATACCGGGCATTCGCTGTTTATTATCAGAAGCAGTAATAATTCGTTGGCTTCTGATGGCACGATATCAACGCTATCAAAAGGCTATGGTGCCTGGCACCACTATGCCGGAGTATTGGATGCAAGTGATACAATGAGATTATATATAGATGGACAAGAGGTAGGTAAAACACCTTTTACGCAGACAGGTGACTTTATAACGGATATTGATTATGTGGATTTTGGAAGGCATCAAAATTCAGGAAGTACTATCAGGGGCGCTTTCAATGGTGATATTGATGACGTTAGAATTTATAATATCGGATTAAATCAAAAGGAAATTTTAGACTTATATCAGGAGAATACGAGTGGGATTTCTCAGACAATTAATGAAAATGGCATAAAAATATTGCCCAACCCAGCTACTTATTTTATAAACATAGAGCTTCCAACATTCGAAAAAAACGACATCATTTCTGTATTGAATATTCATGGTCAAATTTTAATTCAACAACCAATCATTCAGAAAAAAACGCAAATTGATTTAGGCGGTATTGCAAAAGGTATATATTTTATCAAACTTACCACCGCAGAAGGAGTTGTTATAAAGAAATTTGTGAAAGAGTAAGTATTATAACACAATGACAATTTTACACAGATACTGGTACCGTCATATGGTACAGATATGAACACTGTTTTTGCATTTTTCAGGCCAGAGATTTTTTTGTATTCCTCAAAAATTTGTTGTTTTCAAATTTTTACAGGGTTGAAAATATTTGTGGCAAAATTGCAATTTTACCTGGAATCCCGAATGGTATTTATTTAGCCTTCCCCTCTCACATTTTTTTGTAATTTTGTTACACTGAAAAGACCAACATAATGCCTTGTCATTCTGAAAGAAATATCGAAGTCTGCTTCTCTCCCGCCCTGACCAATCATTTTGATATTACAAAAAAAAATGTGGTCCTTATAGACATCCTTCGTGCCACTTCTACCATCTGCACGGCTTTTGCCCGGGGTGTTGCAGAGATTATTCCGGTTGCCACGGAGGAAGAGGCCCTGAAATATAAAAAATCAGGCCATATCGTTGCCGGCGAACACAACGGCAAAACCTTAGCTTTTGCCGATTACGGCAATTCTCCTTTGAGTTTGATGGCTATTGATCTAAAAGGTAAATCCATGATTTTTTGCACCACTAATGGCACCAAAGCCGTTTGTGCCGCAGCACAGGCCAGGCGGCTTATCTTTGGCTCCTATCTCAATTTTTCAGCAGTGGCAGCCTTTCTCGAAAAAAATAATAAGGACACCGTATTATTATGTTCGGGGTGGAACAATAACTTCAGCCTTGAAGACACCCTGTTTGCAGGGGCTTTGTGCAGCAAACTTATTGATGAAAAAAAATTCCGCCTTTGCGACGATGCTGCAATGGCCGCATTGGATCTATGGAATCAGGCAAAAAACAACCTGCTGTGCTATATAAAAAAAGGCACACATTACAAACGCCTTATCGACTTAGGTTTTGTTGATGATATAAAATATTGTCATACCTTTGACACAACAGACAAAGTACCCTTTCTCCAAAAAAACACCATTGTTTGCATATGAAACAACACACAAAAATCATCACAATAATCATCGCCTTTTTATTGTTTGCAGGCCTTCCCACGAAATCATTCTCTTTTGGATTTTATGCCCACAAAAAAATCAACCGTATGGCGGTTTTTGCTCTTCCGCCCGAGATGATCGGTTTTTTCAAAAAACATATAGACTACATTATTGAACACGCTACTGATCCCGACAAACGTTCGCGGGGAGTGGTTGGAGAAGCGGAAAAACACTATATTGATGTTGAATTATATGGCGACAGTTCTTTGTCGGATATTCCAAAATTCTGGAAAGCAGCCATTGAAAAATTTACTGAAGATACCCTGAGGGCCAATGGCATCAATCCCTGGTGGACCAGCAAAATGGTGTACAACCTTATACTGGCTTTCAAAGATGAAGATCTCGACAGAATCCTTTTCAACGCGGCAAACCTTGGACACTATATTGCCGATGCGTGCACACCTCTGCACACCAGTACATATTATGACGGTAAAATCCTTGAGCAAAAAGGAGTTCACGCATTCTGGGAAACACGCCTGCCCGAACTATACAGCGACAACTTCAACTTCCTGGTTGGACGTGCTGAATACATTGATAAGCCCTACGAGTTTATCTGGCAATTGGTGGAAGAAAGCCATGCCTGCGTGGACACGATTTTTGCTGTTGAGACCGATTTGCGTCTAAACTATCCGCAGGACAGAATTTTTGTTTACGATGAAAAAGGCACGGTAATAAAAAAACAATTTTCAAAAGAATATTGCGACGAATTTAACAAACGCACCAATAATCAGGTGGAAAGGCGTATGCGCAGGGCGGTTTATGCTGTTGCAAGCCTATGGTTCACAGCCTGGGTAAACGCCGGGCAACCCGACCTGAGCCGTTTGGAAAACAAAGAAATCTCCAAGGAGCATAAAAAACAGCTGGAAGAAACAGAAAAAATGTGGGAAACCGGCAAACCCATAGGAAGGCCCGATCCGTATTGATAAAAAAGTTCCAATAAACTCCTTCTCTTTGTGCCATAATTGACCAGCCTGGTAATTGTACACCTGTATCCATACTAAATTATTGTTAAAAGTTGATACCCGCTTGTAGGCGAAATTTTTTTTCCATAAGTTTGTCCTAAAATATTAACTCAAGGCTATGAAAATCAGAAATCTATTATTTATGGGTGCCATTACCATATTAGCAGCTTCGTGCAACAACAACAAACAAGAAGCTCAGAATGACGAAACACAAGACACATTCAAATACAAAACGGAACAGTTTGCCGATGTTAAAATTCTGCGCTACCAGATTCCCGGATTCAACGAATTGTCGTTAAACCAGAAGAAGCTGCTCTACTATCTCAGCCAGGCGGCACTGAGCGGAAGAGACATTATTTATGACCAGAATTTTAAGTACAACTTGATTATACGCCGCACGCTCGAGGCTATAGTTGACAAATACAACGGAGATCGCAACGCTGAGGAGTTTGGTAAATTTATGACATACACCAAGCGTGTTTGGTTTTGCAACGGCATCCACCACCATTACTCAAGCGACAAATTTTTACCCGAGTTTTCGCAGGAATATTTCAGGCAACTGGTTCAAAACTCTCCGGATGCAAAATTCCCACTCCAAAAGGGCGAAACCGTTGAGCAGTTACTTGAAAAGATTATCCCTGTAATGTTCGATGCCGGATTATATCCCAAACGCATTAATCTTGATCCCTCCAAAGACCTGATTGCTTCATCGGCCTGCAATTTCTACGAGAACTTGACTCAACATGAAGTTGAAAAGTACTATGAAGCCATCATTGATACCAAAAATGAAACCCCCGTATCTTACGGATTAAATTCCAAACTGGTAAAGGAAGGAGGGAAAATTATTGAAAAACCATATAAAACAGGTGGTCTTTATTCACAGGCTATCGAAAAAATAGTGTACTGGCTGGAGCAGGCGAAAACGGTGGCTGAAAATGAAAATCAAAAAGCCGGTCTGGAAAAACTGATTGAATATTACAATTCCGGCGACCTCAAAACCTGGGATGACTATAATGTTTTGTGGGTAAAAGATCTGACCTCATCCATTGATTATGTAAATGGCTTTATAGAAGTATATGGCGATCCGTTAGGTATGAAAGCCACCTGGGAATCAGTGGTCAACTTCAAGGATGTTGAAGCCACCAAAAGAGCAGAAACTATCAGCCAAAACGCACAATGGTTTGAAGACAACTCCCCCGTTGACCCGCGTTTTAAAAAGAAAGAAGTCAAGGGCGTTTCAGCAAAAGTAATCACAGTGGTACAACTTGGCGGAGATTGCCATCCCAGTACGCCCATCGGCATCAACCTGCCCAACGCAAATTGGATACGTAAACAGCACGGGTCGAAATCGGTAACCATGGATAACATCATGTACTCCTACGACCGTTCATCCATGGGCAGTGGCTCCCTCGAAGAATTCTGTTATTCCGGAGAAGAAATTGAACGCGCAAAAAAATACGGATACCTTGCCGGCAACCTGAACACCGACCTGCACGAATGCGTTGGGCACGGTTCGGGACAACTGCTGCCGGGAGTCAGCTCCGAAGCTTTGAAAAACTATCATTCAGCTCTGGAAGAAGCCCGTGCAGATCTTTTCGCGTTATACTTTACCATGGACCAGAAAATGATTGACCTGGGCCTTGTTCCCAGCCTCGAAGTGGCCAAAGCAGAATACGACACATACATACGCAACGGACTGATGACACAGCTCGTCAGAATTGAACTGAGCAAAGATATCGAACAGGCCCATATGCGCAACCGCCAGCTCATCGCTAAATGGGTGTATGAGAAAGGCGAAAAAGACAACGTAATAGAAAAGAAGATTAAAGAAGGAAAAACCTTTTTTGTCATCAACGATTACCAGAAACTTCGCGGACTTTTCGGAGAGCTCCTCAAAGAAATTCAACGTATCAAATCCGAAGGTGACTTTACTGCCGGCAAAGAAATGGTGGAAAAATATGCCATAAAAATCGATCCGGTGCTGCACAAAGAAGTGAAAACACGCTATGACAAACTCAAGCTGGCGCCTTATGCAGGGTTTATCAACCCCGTGCTGGTACCCGTGATGAAAAACAATGAAATAGTTGATATAAAACTAAAATACCCAACAGATTTTGCCAAACAGATGATGGACTACTCAAAAAAATATTCATTTCTGCCTGATATGAACTAATTTTCATAGTTTTCCAGACATCAGAGGGATAGATATAAAATGTTTTTTTTCTTCAAACAAAAAATTTTATATATTTGTCAACTGAAATAATCAATAAAATAAAATTAATTATTAACCAAAACCCAGATTTATGAAAAAAGTTTTATTTTTAGCAGTAACATTGGCGATTGGCTTTTCCGCCTTCGCACAAATGAAACCTGCGCACATTTCGAATGATTACAGAAATGTGAAGGCCGTTAAACCGGCAAGAGCCACACACGAAACCATGAACTTCAGCACAGAAGTTAACCAATCAGTAGCCCCGGCTCCATCAAAAAGTGTTTCCGAATATCAGATCGGAACCACCCGTTACGACCTGCAATCCAATGCATGTGTTGCTAACAGAATTTATTTGCACAGCGATGGTACCATTGCCGCTACTTTTACTTATGGCATTACCGAACCAAGTTTTGCAGACAGAGGTTCGGGCTACAACTATTACGATGGTTCAGCATGGGGTTCTACTCCTTCAGCACGCCTTGAAGCCAACAGAAGCGGCTGGCCTTCATACGCACCACTGGGAGCCACCGGCGAAATCGTAGTTTCTCATAACGGCAGTACCGGCCTTTTAATTAACAAACGTGACCCAAAAGGTACCGGCGCCTGGACACAGTCAGTACTGGTAGGACCAACCACCACTGGCGGTACAACAGCCCTGCTTTGGCCCCGTATGATTACCACAGGCAACACTATCCATATAATTGCCTGCACCGACCAGGCAGAATCGCCTGCAGTATGGTACTATGAAGGCCTCGCGCTGGCACTGGTATATATCAGATCAACAGACGGCGGCACCACCTGGGATGCCCCCCGCATTCTTCCGGGAATGGATTCGGCATCAATTGTTAGTTTTGTAAATGCCGGCTTCGGCGGCGATTCATACGGATGGGCAAATCCAGTGGGAGACACCATTGCATTCTTTGTCAATGAAGGATGGATGGGTATGTTTGTTGAAAAATCATACGACGGTGGTGATACCTGGACGAAAGTTAATGTCTTTTCCGTTCCTGCACCAACCGCATGGCCAACCCCTAAATTCTGCACCACCGATGGATATGGCGCAGTAGCACTCGATGATCAGGGAAAAGCTCATGTTGCTTTTGGCAGAATGAGAGTAAATATGTCAGTTCAGGATCTCGACTCATCATTTTATTATCCTTACACCGATGGACTTATTTACTGGAATGAAAACATGCCTGTTTTGGATACTACTCAACTCGGCGATGTTGACGGATTATACGCAGCTGGCCAATGGATTGGCAGCATGTTGGATTATAATGGAGACACCACTATCAACTACCCCACCCCTCCAGCTGGCGAATTGCCTTTCGGAAAATATTTTTCATCTGCTACCAGTTTCCCGCAAATTCTTGTTGATGGCAGTGTAGTTTATGTTACCTATTCGCAATTGCGCGAAGACAAAATCGATGCTACCAGCACAAAACTTTTAAGACACTTATTCGCAACAAAACTTGAAGGTGGCGTTTGGGCTGACGGAATGGACCTGACATTGGACATTATACACGATTATGATGAATGTGTTTTCGGATCATTATCACAAACCAGCGATGACAACCTGCACATTGTTTATCAGGCCGACCCGATCGCCGGACTGGCTGTCAGAGGCGATGAAACTGCTTATGGCGACAACAACATCTATTATATTGCATTCCCCAAAAGTGATTTTGCCGGCGTGAAAGAAAATAACACCGCTGTTACCATGAACATCTATCCTAATCCTGCTGATGAATATTCTTATATTGACATTAATCTGACCAAGAGTTCAAAGGTTAATTTAACCGTTACGAACCTTGTCGGGCAAACCGTTTTCACAAAGACATACGGTAATCTTGCATCAGGCAATCAGAAATTAGTTGTTAATGTAAGCAACCTGAATTCCGGAATTTATTTCTTCACCATTCAGGCAGGCAACGAAAGGTTAACCAAAAAAATTATCGTTGAATAATACAACTGTTTTTATAAATAAAACCCGATACTCAATATCGGGTTTTTTTTATTCATTACCTTTGCTAATAAAACACTAAATATATGAAAATAACTTTCCACGGCGCCGCTAAAGAAGTAACCGGAAGTAAACATCTGATAACAACTAACGACGGCAAAAAAATCCTTTTAGACTGCGGCATGTTTCAGGGCAAAGGCCTGGAAACCGACCAGGAGAACCGTGCCTTAGGCTTCAACCCGCCCGACATTGATTATGTGATTCTTTCACACGCCCATATCGATCATTCAGGCTTGTTGCCCTACCTTGTAAAAAATGGCTTTGAAGGTATGATCATCTCTACCCATGCCACGCGCGACCTATGTGCTGTTATGCTGCAGGATTCGGGCAGGATACAGGAATCGGACACTAAAACATTTAATAAAAAACGGGCAAAAAACGACCTGCCCCCTGTGGAGCCGATATATACTGCCAGCGATGCCCAGCAGTGTATGAATCATTTTGTCAGTATTTCATACGGGCAAAAATTCAGAGTAACCGATAATGTCACCCTTACTTTTACTGATTCCGGTCACATCCTGGGCAGCGCCGCCGTAAATCTTCAAATAAAAGAAGACGACCGTATAATAAATTTTTGTTTCACAGGCGATATTGGCCGGCAATTCAACAGCATCATCAAAACGCCCCAGCCCTTTCCACAAGCCGATATCCTGGTTGCCGAATCAACCTATGGCAACAGGCTGCACGGTATCAGAAAAGAAGCACAAGACAAACTATTAAGGATAGTTAACAAAACCTGCCTGCACAAAAAAGGGAAACTCATCATTCCTTCATTCAGCGTGGGGCGCACCCAGGAAGTGGTTTATGCTCTGAACCAGCTGGTAAACGAAGGCAAACTGCCCAAAGTAAAAACCTTTGTGGACAGCCCGCTATCTGTGAATGCCACTAATATTTACCGGATGCATCCCGAATGTTTCAACCAGGACATAATTCAGAGTCTCGAAAAAGACCCCGATCCATTTGGTTTCAACGAACTTACCTATGTGCAAGCCATTGAAGATTCAAAAAAAATAAACCAGTTAAAGGAACCCTGTATTATTATTTCTTCTTCGGGAATGATGGAGGCAGGGCGTATTAAACACCATCTAGCAAACAATATTTCCAATCCCAACAACACAATTTTGATTGTGGGTTACTGCGAACCAAAAACTTTAGGAGCCAAAATAAAACGCGGCGACAAGGAGGTTTCCATTCACGGCAACATTTATCCTGTGAGAGCCGAAATAGAAACCCTGGAAGAATTCAGCGCGCATGGTGATTATGCCGAAATGATCGTATATTTAAGCTGTCAGGATAAAACAAAGATTCAAAAGATGTTTCTTGTTCACGGGGAAGAAGAAGCCATAACGGCCTACAAGCAAATTCTTGAAGAAAACCGTTTTTCAAATATTGTTATTCCCGATAAAGCTGTCGAATACGAAATTTAAAAGCCAGATTTTTCGATAAAACATAATCTGTAAAAGTCGTAAGTTGAAAGTTAAAAGTTGAAAGTAGCAAGTTGCAAGAAGCACAATACAAAATACTAACTTTTCACTTTAACCCTTTCTCCATCTTCCTATTTAACTAATGACTATTGACTATTTGAACAATGACTACAAGTTACAAGTTGAAAGTTGAAAGTTGAAAGTAGCACAATACAAAGAACTAAATTTCCACTTTTCCCTTTCTCCTTCTTCCTATTTAACTAATGACTATTGACTATTTGACTAATGACTACAAGTTACAAGTTGAAAGTTGAAAGTAGCAAGTCGCACAATACAAAGAACTAAATTTCCACTTTTCCCTTTCTCCTTCTTCCTATTTAACTAATGACTATTGACTATTTGAACAATGACTACAAGTTACAAGTTGAAAGTTGAAAGTTGAAAGTTGAAAGTCGCACAATACAAAGAACTAATTTTCCACTTTTCCCTTTCTCCTTCTTCCTATTTGACTAATGACTATTGACTATTTGACTAATGACTACATGTTACAAGCTGAAAGTTGAAAGTTGAAAGTCGCACAATACAAAGAACTAAATTTCCACTTTTCCCTTTCTCCTTCTTTCTATTTGACTAATGACTATTGACTATTTGACTAATGACTACATGTTACAAGCTGAAAGTTGAAAGTTGAAAGTAGCACAATACAAAGAACTAATTTTCCACTTTTCCCTTTCTCCTTCTTCCTATTTAACTAATGACTATTGACTATTTGACTAATGACTACAAGTTACAAGTTGAAAGTTGAAAGTAGCACAATACAAAGACCAAACTTTCCATTCTCCATTTTCTCCTTCTTCCTATTTAACTATTTGACTTTTTAACTAATGACAAATGACCAATGACTATTGACCAATGACTATTGACTATTGACTATTGACTACTAGCAATTTGACTCCTACCACTCCCTACTTCCCTTCCTCACTCTCTTCAAGGTAAGCAAATTCATAGGATTACTTCCAAGTCCGCTGATGTTTTTGTGTGTAAACCGAAGCACCATATCGTAATATAAAATCAGTACCGGCGCCTCTTCCATAATAATATTATCCATTTTGGTATAAAGAACACCTCTCAGGCTGTCGTTGACTGTGCTGCGCGCCTCTTCAAAAAGCTTGTCGTATTCAGGGTTGGAAAAGTGTGTATAGTTGGGACCTTTTGGGCAAAAGTTTTTTGAATAAAACAAGGCCAGATAATTCTCCATATCAGGATAATCGGCTATCCAGGAAGCCCTAAAGAAACTCATCTTCGATTTGGCGATCATCTCTCGCAGCGTGGCGGGCGGGTTTACATCCACTTTGATTTTTATCCCAATTTCGCCCAACTGGTGTTGCAGGTATTCGCAGAGGTCAAGATAAGATGCGGTGGTTGACAGGGTAATTTCCGGCAAATTTTTTCCATTGGGATAGCCGGCTTCGGCCAGCAGCGAACGCGCCTTATCCGGATTGTAGGAATATCCTTTGACCATAACCGTATCGTGGTAAGGCATGCCCACGGGGACAACGCCATAGATGCCGGGCGTACCAAGACTGTTGCGCAGGTATTTGATCATCTTTTTGCGGTCGAGGCCATAATTGATTGCCTGCCGTACTTTCCGGTTCAGCAGGGGGTTATTTTTATTTTCAGCCAACGATTCATCCACCAAAAAACCTAAATATTCCGTATTAAGATAAGGTTGTTTAATTAAGTTGATACTCGACTGATACTTTTCATTCAGCTCGCCTTGTTTGGTGATAAGTTCATCGATATAACTCGGTGCCAGGCCCGACATAAAATCAAGGTTTCCCCTGATAAATTCAAGAAAAGCCGATTGTTTGTCCACTACAAAAGAAACTGACACCGCATCGAGATAAGGTAACCTGCTACCGTTTTCTTTCTCAAAATAATTATCGTTTTTGACTAAAATCAGCCGTTGGTTTTCTATCCAGCGCTTCAATTTAAAAGGGCCGGTACCCACGGCATGCGAACGGAAATCTCCGCCATAGTGCTCCACGGCTTCGTGCGGTACTACAGCACAATAGGGCATTTGGAGCATACTCAAAAAAGGCGGAAAAGGCTGTTTTAGTTTTACAACAAATACCGTATCGGCAGGAGCGGAAAAACAAGGTATTCCTGATGAATCCCGCGCCACATCATTAAATATCCATGCTCCGGGCGAAGCTATTTTATCATTGGCAATACGACCAAAGCTATAAACAAAATCCGAAGCCACCACCTGCCGTCCTGTGCCTTTGGGGAAAACAGCATCATCATGAAAATACACATCATCGCGTAAAACAAAAGTATAAACCAGCCCGTCGGCAGATACAGTCCAGGATTTGGCAACACAAGGCCTGATAAACATGGAGTCATCGGGTTGTACCAACCCATTATACAGTTGGTTGCACACCCATATATGCGCCTGATCTTTTGCGAATCCAGGATCGAGGGTGCTTATGCCCGCCGATTCGTTGTAGCGAAAAACTGTCCGGGTCTCATCCTTATCTTTTAACCTATTGCAGGATAATAAACAGAATAACAGCAGGAAAAATACTACCGGTTTATATACCCTTTTCATGATACCTGTTTAAAAGTTCAAATATATTCCAATTATCGGCACAGTGCATAACGCATCGTTTTTAATAATAAACAATGCATTGTTAAAACTCATTGAAAAATTTTCATTACAGCTTACATGCAGCTATTGACAGTTTATAAACTTCAACCATAACGAACACTTTGGCATATCCCGCTGTGCAGAGCTTTTACCGGCGGATTATTCCTTATTATCAGGTTCGAAAAACACCCACCGGATGGCCTCAAAATGTTTTTTAAGTTCCTTTTCGCAGTTGTTAATATCTTTGATCATCTGATTGATGGAACTTGTCTGCGTCATTTTTACTTTCACGGAAACCATGATGTCAGGCCCTAACTGTATCGTTATTATGTTGTAAATCATTGCTATTTCAGGGCGTGATTCCAAAAAACGCTTTATCTCTTCACGGGTATCATCTTCGGCACTTTGCCCTATCAGCAAGCTTTTCACTTTAAAAGCAAGAAGAAACGAAATGATTACCAGCAAAACACCGATGCTGATACTTCCCATCGCGTCGTACACAGGGTTTCCCGTTATCATGGACAGTATCACGGCCAGCATGGCAAAAAACAATCCCAGCAGGGCGGCAATATCCTCGCCCAGCACCACTATCAACTCGCTTTTACGGCTTCCCCTGACCCACTGCCACAGTTTTTTTTCTTTTCTGATTTTCTTTATTTGTTTCAGGCAACCCAACAGTGATGCAGCCTCCAGCGCCATACTAACCGTTAACACTATGAGGGCAATAACAGGACTTCTAAGCCCCTGGTGGGCCGTAATTTTGTGAACGCCCTCATAAATCGAAAACAGTCCACCCATGCTGAACAAAATCAGAGCTACTATAAAAGACCAGAAATATATCTCTTTGCCATATCCCAAAGGGTGTTCGCTGTCGGGCTTTTTCTTTGATGACCGCAAACCAAGAAACAGCAAACCCTGGTTGCCGCAGTCGGCAAAAGAGTGAATTGATTCGGCCAGCATAGCGCCCGAACCGGTAATTATTGCCGCAATTGTTTTGGTGACAGCTATACCGAAATTGGCTAGCAAAGCAAAAAGTATAGACTTGACCGAAGCGTTCTGATGAGACATTATGGAATGTTTTGACAGGCTATTTCGTGAAACAAAATATGTTTTTCGTATGTTTAATCAATTATTGTTCAAATTTAAAAAATAATCCGAAGCAAGGCAACGTCACAAACAATTTGTAGAGGTTGAAGTGCGAGCTTACCGGGAAACAATAACCTTATGATTTCGGAAACTATTTCCTACACGCACATTAACGATATAAATCCCAGCCGCAAGTGAGCTGGCATCAAATACCACTTTGTGAGTGCTGTTGCCGGAATATTCATCATCAGCCAGGACGGCCATTTCGCTGCCCATCAGGTTATAGATTTTTATTGTTACCTTATCATTTTTCGGTAGGTTGAATTGGACAACGGTATTGCCAACACATGGATTGGGGGCTACCATGCTTTCGAAGCAGTAAGCGGCAAAATCCATAACCGAAGCAGTAGAGTCGATGATAAATTTAATATTGTCAATCCTCACCTCCGAGCTTATCTCACTACTTCCGCCACATTCGTCCACAAGTTTAAATTCCAGTGTTTTTATACTATTCCGGGCATTGGCCACAGGCAGCCAAACACTGGCCCATTCGGTCATGGTGCTATCCATCATAATGGGGTTCATAGCCGGATTATTGTTGAGTAAAACCACCAGCCTATCCACTTCGGGAAAAGGATTTTCATCATCTTCTTCATAAATAAGATAATCAAACTGAATACCCAGGGCATTGCCGGGGATATAAAACCGGTTATGCACCTTGTTGCAGGCACCTGAGGATTTCAAACCGAGATAGTTACCATCGATAGTTGCATTTCCGCTACCGCCATTATAAGACCATCCGGGAAATGTTTCATTAAGAAAATTGCCTCGTTCAAAATTTCCATTTACCACACCATCACGGGTAAAGGTAAAGTAAGGCGTTTTTGGTGTACCGCTGATGGCTGGCCTGTTGTTGTATCCCGCGCCGTTTATGGAATAATAATATCCTTCGTGCCGCGTAGAATCCAGTATGGTTTCGGTGTACCAGTCGTGTACCGCATTATGTCCGATACTTCCCAGGAAAACCTGATATGTGCCTTCCACAGGCCTTCCGTTAAGTTCAATCAGGTTTTCCTGATAATAAGAGTCTGCCCAGCTTATGCCCTGCCAGGCCTCCACGCCGGAGTGCCAAACGGCAGGATTACAATCATAATCATCAAAAAAGCTGACAGCGCCCCAGTCGTGGGCATCCAACGAGGTGGTTTGAGCAACCGGGAAACCAGCCACCAGCAGGCGCTCGGCACATTCGCTGTTCACTACCGTACCGCGGCTGTGTCCTATAAAATGCAATGTAGTGATATCAAAATCTCCTTGCAGATAGCCTTGAATCAGCGAGGTAAACAAGGCCGCACCGGCGTCTTCGCTAAAACCCGACTGAAAATTGTTGCTTGCCGTCATCCAGTCGAAGATTAGCACATTCTGTGTCCCCGAGCCTATAAGATAATCAAAATTGCCTGACTGCGCATTATACACCCTGACAACGGCATCCCCCAGCCTGTAGCGAATGGCGTTGGCCATATCGAGCATCCAGCCATACACCTGGTCGGAGGCGGGTGGAGTATAACCATGCGAAATAACGGTAGTTTGTGAAAAACCAGAAAAACACGTTACAAACAAAAAACAACAGACTAATACATTTCTTTTCATAAAACACAAATGGTATAACACATCAAATTCACAAAATTAAATATTTTTAATGTGCAAAATTATAATTTTCAAAAAGAGATTACTTCCCTTTGGCTATTCTGGAAACAACAACCATGTGCTTTACCAAAGAGGTAATCATACAAGAAAAATTTATGAGTAGTTAGCCTGAAAGGAAAACAGCCTCGCCCCGTCTTTCCTGCCGGCCGAAACATCAGTGCACACAGGCAGGCGGCCTTCGTGTCTGCCCCGACGGACTCAGTTCAAGTATCAAATGTAGAAAGTGAAAAGTATTATCATCTGCTATAGTTTGTATATCAATGGGTACAAGCAATACAGAAAACCTTCAAAATATAATATATCATAAGACAACATTTCGTTATAAAATGCACTAGTGAATTTGATTAATACTACCTTTGTCAAAAAAAACATGTTCAGAAAATTATTACTGATAGCTGCTTTGGCAGTTTTTTCGTTTCAGGCCGCCGCGCAACCGAACAACTCCCTGCTTTGGGAAGTTTCCGGTATGGGACTGAGCCAGAAATCCTATATTTTCGGAACGATACACATGATTAAGAAACAAGATTTTTTTATTACCCCCGCCATGGTATCCAGCCTGGAAAAATGCCAGTATTTTGTAACTGAAATAGATATGAACATTTCGCTGGCACAACAACTCGACCTGGCAAAAAAAATGTACCTACCTGAAACCAAAACCCTGCGCGACTACATATCACCCGATGAGTACACTAATTTCAGTAATTATGTTATTGATTCCATCGGAATTAAAAAATCAAAACTGGAGAAATATATCAGGCTGAAACCTTTTTTTATGAGTTCGATTCTTGCCAAACACATTGCCGGAAAAATCAAATCGTATGAACAAGAATTATATAAGCTATCCAAAAAGAAAGGGATGTTATCCGATGGGCTTGAGTCGCTCGACTTCCAGCTATCCCTTATTGAGGATATGCCTATCGAAGAACAGGCCAGGACTTTGGTTTCGGACATTCAAGGATACAAAAAGATGGAGCAGCAATTGACGGATATGGTAGCCGCATATAAAAATCAGGATTTGGATAAACTATACGATTTTATTGTGAAATATGGCGACACCAGCCCTGAATTTAATGAAAGCTTTATTTTTAAACGCAACCAGAACTGGATACCTAAAATTGAAGAAAAAATAAAAGATCACAGTTGTTTTATTGCAGTAGGTGCAGCCCATTTACCAGGAGATAAGGGTGTGCTTAACATGCTTAAACAGAAGGGATACACAGTTACACCTGTAAAATAAAACTCCTTATTAGTATTTTTATACTTTCAAAATAACACAACATAGAATTTTATAAAATACAAAATGCAGCGCAAGTCATTACAGCGAAAAAAAGTGAGGACGGCCAGTTTGTCGATAATCTCAAACTCGGTGCTGATAGTACTCAAGGTAACCATAGGAATAATCAGCGGTTCGGTAAGTATTATCTCCGAAGCCATCCATTCGGGCATGGACCTGATGGCTGCCATCATAGCTTTTTTCTCGGTACGCATTTCGGGTATGCCTCCAGACAAAAATCATCAGTACGGGCACGGAAAATTTGAGAATGTTTCCGGAGTTATTGAAGCATTATTGATTTTTATTGCCGCCGGCTGGATTATACTTGAAGCTGTAAAAAAAATCGTAGAGCCCACCGTGCCGGAATCATTGGGTATAGGGGCAATCGTCATGGGTATCTCCGCGTTGATAAATTTTATTGTTTCGCAACGTCTTTACAAGGTAGGAAGAGAAACCGATTCGGTGGCGCTTGAAGCCGACGGGCTGCATTTGAGGACAGATGTATTTACATCATTGGGAGTAGCTGTGGGACTTGTACTGATATGGCTTACCAATGTAGCAATTCTTGACCCCATCGTCGCCATTTTGGTAGCCTTATTGATACTGAGAGAATCATTCATTTTGCTGAAAAAAGCCTACTATCCCCTGCTCGACACGCCGCTGCCTTCAAATGAAATCGACATAATTGAAAACATCATTACCAGCCACCTCCGGCCCGGAATGAGTTTTCACATGTTGCGTTCCCGCAAAGCCGGCGCCCTTAAATATGTGGATCTTCATCTCGAAGTACCCGGAAGCATCACCGTCAAAGAATCACATGACCTGTGCAACCTGATCGAAAATGAAATCGAGCATCAGTTTGAAAATATTGAAGTTTACATACATATAGAGCCAAGCGAAAACGACCCGGAAGAAAAAGGCCTTTAATTCTCCGAGCGGGGAATTGACCTGGTAACCACTTTATTTTTCCACTTGCCGGTGGTATAATAAATCCACGATGCTATCATCCCAAAAGCCCAGGCAATAGGGATGCTCCACCATATTCCATCAGACCCCATGGCCCGCGAAAGCACATACGAAAGCGGAATCCTGAGCAGCCAAAGCGACATCAGGGTGATAAACATGGGTATCAAGGTATCACCGGCACCGCGAATCAGCCCCTGCGTAGTAATCATCGTGGAAAAAAGAATATAAAAAGAACACACAATTACTAAGTACGAATGTCCGATGCTCACCACCTCGCCACTATCAGTAAACAACGACATGATTTGTGACCCAAACAATATGGCCACGAAAGTAATGACGATAGAAAAGACAGCAGTCATCAGCAAGGTAGCGCGATATCCATTTTTTACCCGGTCAACTTTGTTTGCTCCCATATTCTGCCCTACAAAAGTGGAAAGTGCCATCGAGAAGTTCATAGCCGGCTGCATGGCAAAAGAATCAATTCGCCCGGCTACCGTATAGGCAGCGATGGTGTCGGTACCAAAGCCATTGACAAAACGCAGCAAGGCCATCATGCCAAAAGCGACAAAAGTTTGCTGTAAGCCAGACGGGATGCCAATTTTAAGACTTTTCAGAAAAATTTCACGGTGAAACTTAATGTCGAAAAACGAAAACTTAATGATATCATGAAAACGGTTAAGGTAAATGATGCTGAGAATAAAGGACACCCCCTGCGCTACCACTGTGGCAATAGCAGAGCCTTTGATGCCCCATCCAAAATACCTGACAAAAAGAATAACCAGAAAGATATTCAAAACCGTGGCAATAATCAAAAAATACAAGGGTGTCCTGGAATCGCCCAACCCCCTTAAAATGGAACTTACAGCATTGAATCCAAACATGATGACCATCCCGTACATCATGATATTAAAATAACTGATAGCGTCGGGAATAATTTCTTCGGGCATATTCATCGACCTGAAGATGTTTTCAGCGAATATCAATCCCAGCATCGTCAGGACCAGAGAAGCGAAAAACAGAAATATCAACAGGCTGTCGATGGCCTTTTTGACATTATTAAAATCTTTAGCCCCAAAAAATTGTGCAATAATGATCGTAGATCCTATTGAAACGCCCATTACCAGCGAAATAAGCACAAATATAACCGGGAAAGACCCACCTACAGCAGCCAGCGCTTCTTCGCCAAGGTAATTACCCACGATGATACTGTCCACAATATTATACGACTGCTGAAAAACATTGCCGAGCAACATTGGCAGGGCAAAACTGAAAATCACTTTACTTTCGTTGCCTGTGGTCAGGTCTTTCATATTAGGGATAAAAGTTTGCAAAGATAATATTTTCCATGCGGCTATCCGGCACTTTGGTATTTTTTGTGGAATAACGAAGTATTTTCAATATTTTATCATAAATTTGTCCTGAACAATAAAAAACACATTTATCATGAAGAAAACATTACTTATTATCTGCTTCTTAAGCATTTATTCTTATGTTGCCCAGGCACAAATCACTCTTGATTTTAACGATTTGGCTGTACCGGTAAAAACGTTCGACTTCAGAAAAGACACCGCTGTTGACCCGTCGATTACACCCGGCAACCCAGGTCCTAACCAGACCTGGAATTTTATGGCACTGCACAGCACCCTCGACACCATGACCATTGATGTTGTCAACTCGAACACAATTCCTACCGGCGGGATGTTTGCCGGCAGCAACATTGCCACCATTTACGACAGCGCTCTGATCATGTATTTTTTCAACAGTTCGCCGCTGGGCCTGGTGTTGCATGGCACCATTTATGATTTTTTCAAAACCGGCGACTCTATTATGGTAGAACTGAGTATACCCGACACAGCACTGGCACTTCCCGGTTCGTACGGCGATTCCGCTACCAGGTATAGTTTCGGCGATACAAAATCACATTGCAACATTACTTACGACACCATGGGGTATCAGGTCCCGGTGGATTCTTTGCGCATAAGACATGCACAGGTTAAAACATCGGTCAACGATGCCTGGGGCACCATGATGTTGCCCGGCAGCCTTAACTTTGATGTCATCAGACAAAAAGACTACGCCACCAGCCAGGACTCTATCTGGGGACATACGAGTTTCCCAGGGTTTGCCGGATGGCACTTTTTGTATATCCGTTACGACACCGTGCTTACCTATACCTGGTGGCCAAAAAATCTGGGCATCCATGCCGTGAAATTTGTAATGGGATCACCCACCATGGTTATGAATGCAGAATTTGTCTATGACATTGATAACAGCATTAGTGAAAACGAGGTGTCGGCATCAAACATTTTCCCGAACCCCGCCAGCGATTATATCACCATTTCCAATATTGCAAAATACAAAGAGGTGGTATTATTCGATGTACTCGGAAATGAAATTTCAAGACATACAATCGGGAACAAAGACCTGGTAAGGATATCCGTGGAAAAATTACCGAATGGATTGTATTTTTTCAATGCAATAAATGGAAACACCAAATCCAGCGGAAAATTTGTGGTTAAGCACTAATTCCAACAGAAAACATAAAAAAACCGGAACTGAAAATTCCGGTTTTTTTTTCACCTTTCAAATCAACACACCAAAGCCACTATGTCGCGAAATATCTGCCTGCAACAAAATATTCCATTATCCCAAATCTGAAGACTTCTAAAAAGTAGAATAAATCATCTAACTTTTAAAGTGATTTTATTATGAATTTGGGTGTTCATTTCTTTTGCCTTTCCAAAAGAAACGAACCAAACCTGCCTGACCTGACGGCAACGGCAGGCAGGGAAAAGGACAGCCCAGACAATGCTCCTGCCCGCTCTCAGAAAATATTGAAAATCTAATCAAAGTATTCCCGACGGCAAACGTCGGGAAACCCCGCAATCTGCGGGGCCTTTGAAGATTTTCAAATATTTTCTGATTCACGCCTGAGCTGGCCCGCCGTCTGGGCAAGCCAACGCACTTTTTTTCTACGAAAAAATAAAATGTCTGATTAAGTGCGAATAATTCATAAAATTTTGAATTTATTGAAATACAGTTATTTTTATTAAGTTAGATGGAATTACGCATTAAATACTTCTATGCGCGTAGCATTAAGACAAACTAATCATTACCATCTAACAATCAACAACATATAATTTGATTTGTTAATGCGTGATCGACAAAGAAAATATAATACCGCCATAGCGGAAACATTTTCTAAGTCGGGGTTACCCCCCACAACTTCGTTCACGGAGCAGGCAGATACAGCGCACGATACCACCCACTGCGCAATAGTTCACTACGTTCCTATTGCGCAATCTGGGATTATGAACAGGTAGAAATAATCAATCCGAAAAGCCTGTTAAGGCCGGTCGCTCCACACCCTTGTATCCATAGTAAACAAGTACTCAGCCACATTCACCGTCATCTGCTGCATAAGCTTGCGGGAGTCGCTGATATAAAGACCCATTTTCTGAAACGAGCCGGTATCCATCAAGCTGCTAAGGCCTTCATATTGTGATACGGGCAAAATATGGTATTTCTTTTTACCGTTTTTCTCGGGAATATATACCCAGGTAAGGTAATAACCGCAATCGGCAATACTCACTTTATTGTTGCGTTTTACCAGTTCCATTTTAACCATCATGCCACCGTCGCGGTACCTGGTTCGTTGATTTGATATATAATTACCCAGCGAATAAGCAATAAACACTTCCCGCCCATTGCTGTCGGGATAAAACTTTCTCTCTATTTTTTGAATCACATGCGGGTGCATGCCAATGATGATGTCGGCGCCGTAGTCGAAACACAATTTGGCAAAATACTCCTGGTATTGGTTGGGATTCGATTCATACTCGTTGCCCCAATGAATAAACACTATGGTTTTATCAGGCATTGAATCTTTGGCACGCAACAAGTCGGTTTTTATCTGCTCCTCCTGTATCATGTTTACAATCGTTGGCTTGGGCACGGCTATTCCGTTGGTGCCGTATGTATAGTTTACCAAAGCCAGTTTTATTCCGTTCTTATTGATTATCATCGGGTGATTTTGTGCCCTGCCGGCTGAATCTGTATAAGTGCCCAGATGCTTCATACCCATGCTGTCGAGCACACGAATGGTACGTTCAATACCTTTTTTACCCCGGTCACAGGAGTGATTATTGGCCGTTGCCATAATATCGAAACCTGCATTGATAAGCGCGTTTACTATCTGATCTGGAGCGCTGAACTGCGGATAGCCCGTATAAGGAGGACCTCCAAGGGTAAACTCGAAATTTGCCATGGCAATATCACAGTCTTGTATCAGCGGCGCAACAAAACTAAAGCAGGAATCATAGCTATACGCTTGTAATGAATCGTCCCAGGCAGAGAGTATCTGAGGTTCGTGTTGCATCACATCGCCGGCAAACAGTATGGTCAGTGTAGAATCATTGGTGGGCACCGGCAGGTCAACAACCTGGTCGGCCGTAATTTTCGAAAAAACGATTACACAAAAGAATATAATCGCAGCAACAACAAGGTATTTAAATACTTGTCTCACAATTGAAAAGCTCTGATCAGAAAATAAAAATCTGCTTCACCACATCAGTGCCAAGTATCTCCGAAGCCTCGTAAGGTTTGCCGAATTTGGGCTTTTTTTCGGCCGACTTCACAATAAAGGCTATATCCCTGTATTCTTTAACATAAACCATAAAACTATTGTCTTCGCCACCTACAATATTTTTCATAGTATAATTCTTTTTTATTTCGGCAAAAGGACTTCCAACGCCAACGCCTTCCATAGTTTTGTATTTGGGTAACAAAATGTTTATACGCGACACAAGGCAGATATCCGCGCAAAGTGATTCTATTTCCATGGCAAGGGTTTTGTTATCGGGTTCCAGTATCTTGTACAAAGCATATTCATCACCTTCGGAATCAACTTTTTTTTCCTTCATTTGACTTTCGGGAAAAATATTCTTCAGCTTGTTTACGTCCATGTTAATCTCCACTTTACCTACTTTGCCGTCGGTAATCAGGAACGTTGAATCGCTTTTATCCGGCGAGACAGTTTTTACAGGAATTATTCTATACGATGAGAACAAGATGATACAGCCTAAAAGCACTATGGATACCATGAAATTTCTTTGCATACCGTTTTATTTTTGAGTTGATAAAAGTACAAAAAGAATTGCTTGCAGCTAAATAGTGTCTATAAAAAACTCGTGTTTGTAAAAAGAAAACGTCAAGTTTGAGGACTGCCCGACGCAGGCGGGGAAAAAATTGGCGTTTTCTTACAAACACTAAATAATCTTTCGTTTCCAGCTCCCTTTTTTGAGATATATCAAGGAAAGGATACACATCGAAATAAAATATTCGGCCTCTGAAAACCATGCAAATTCCAGGGATACATTCAAAACCAGCACCACGAAATAGACAAAAATCAGATAAAAAACCACCCCGATGACTTCAAGCAACATGCTCACACGTGTACTGCCGGTGCCTATCACGCCGTTGTAATAATTCATGGTAAGCGAAAATATGATTAGTGTGGCCATCACCACATAGTAGGACGGCAGGCTTTCGGTGATTAATTTGGGGTCTGCAGTAAACAACGACAACATTTCATTGTGAAACACCCATGCCGGCACAACCAGCACTAGTATTGAAAAAAAACAAAGCCTGGTGATTTTATGTATCAAAGGGATGACATTATCCGTATCGCCCTGCCCTATTATATTGCTGACCATGGTGCTGGTAGCCGAACCGAAAGCCCAGCCCGGAATCATCAGGAACAGATAAATGCTTCGGACAATATTGGTGATAGCCAACTGATGCTGCCCCCGTTGTTCAATCACCAGGAAAAAGCTGAACCATGATGCCATGGACAATACGTTCTGAAGAATGATAAACCCGGACACATCAAGTATGGTGCGGATCACCTTCAGGTCATATTTTTTGGGTTGAAACAGGCGGTATTTTTTCAGGTCCACAAATTTTAAAGTAACCAAAAGGTAAAACAACACCGAAGCGCCCTCGGCTATCACAGTAGCGATGGCAGCGCCTTCTATACCCATTTGGGGAAAACCAAACTTGCCAAAAATCAACACATAGGCAAACAGTACATTCACTGCAGCCAGTACCAGCGAATTGGCCAGCAAAAACTTTGTTTTAAACAATCCGGTATAAAAAGCCCTGAAAACACAGCCGATATATGTAAAGAACACGCCCCAAACCCGCCATTTGACGTACAGTTCCGTCTTTGCAAGAATTTCTCCCGACGAGAGTATGCGGCTGAAAAGCGGGTCAAAAAAAAGTTGCGTAGCCAAAAAAACCAGCACAGCCGCTATCATCAGAAACATTACACTGATTTCGAAGACGCTGCCCACCTCGCCTTCTTTGTTTTCGCCTATACGCCGCGAAATGATGATTTGTGTGCCTATGCTGAAACCCAGCCCGATAATAAAAAGCAGCACATAAAAAGTGCCCCCGATGGCCGAAGCGCCCAGCTCTGCCTCACCCACCCTGGCAAGAAAAATGGTGTCGGTAACATTGATGATATTCTCGGCAAAAAGACTGAGGATAATAGGATATGTCAGCGCCCAGATGGCTTTATTTGAAGGCAGTTTCAACCCGGAAATTTTCGACAAAAGTAACGATTGTTTGCACAAGTAAGCACACTAAATAGTCAACAGGAATCTTTATCTGTCGATAGCGCGAAAACCACATTTTGCAGCCAGCGGATAATCCTCCAGCACCCAACGGGCAATACGCGCTGCCTTGCGTGCATGAGCAAAAATAAACTGGTCGTCATTATCCTTAATGAACTCCCCGGTGGCGTCTGTTTTTATCCTGCCTTTTAATTTATATTCCAGAAACAACAAGTCCGAGATGGTTCCCTCAAGCCATGGCGTTTCCCGGTCATATCCGGCAACCCAGCTGATCCTTGAGCCGCAGTTTAGCATAAATTCTTCCAGATTTTTGCCAACATCACAAGCTCCCAATAAAATTCCTTTGTTGTAATGCCCTCCCGGGCCGCGGCTTGACGTGGACCGTGCCACTTTGTTCAGGTTGATACCGTTGATGTGTCCGCGCAGCCGGCCGCCTTTTCCATGTCCGGCAATATAACACACCTGCATCTCATCGTGTTTGATAAAACGTGCCAGCCACAGGGTCAGGTCCCTGGTGCTGTAATACATACGATACGAAAGCGAAATTTTGTTCAGGTCGGCCCAGCCCTGCATAAATAGCCGCACACTTTGTCTGTCTTCCAGCTCGTCGGACCAGGGACACTCCAGCACCAATAATTCCAGTTTCTTTTTCATAACACCACGGCAGAAAACACAATACAAATTTATGCTTTTCACGTGATATTTCATAATGCTGCATGAATTTTAACAGATATTCTTTTACAAAAAAAATCAAAGCTGTTCTTTGAATTTGGTTTTCAATTTTTACTATCTTTGCAGCCACAACAATATGCTATTGCGGAAG
The DNA here is from genome assembly GCA_018004645.1 of Bacteroidales bacterium. Lineage (GTDB taxonomy): Bacteria > Bacteroidota > Bacteroidia > Bacteroidales > CAIWKO01 > CAIWKO01. Next base: position 16,958 of record JAGNBV010000014.1, on the reverse strand, counting down.
TAGCTCAGTTGGTAGAGCATCAGCTTCCCAAGCTGAGGGTCGCGGGTTCGAATCCCGTTTTCCGCTCAAAAAACCGTTTCAGAGATGGAACGGTTTTTTTGTGGTTCAATTCTTTCGTTTTCCGAAACACCTCTAAACAAGTTTGGGTGTTCAGTAAAAATCTCTGCAATACCACATTTATTAAAAACAAGAGATTATTCGCTTCGCTCATTATCCAAGGAGGGGCTTCAAAACATTAAAATCTATCTGCTTCGCAGATGCTTTTTTGTTTTGCGCAACACCTCCAAACAAGTTTGAGTGTTCTGTAAAAATCCCGGCAATTCCGTATCTATTAGAACCAGGGGATTATTCGCTTCGCTCATTATCCGGAAGGGAGGGATTCAATCAAAACTTCCTGACTACTGCGTAGTCATTGATTTTATATTTCTCAGAATATTTGCAAACAAGTTTGAATATTCTTCTAAATAAAAAATCCCGCTGTCGCGGGAAGTTTTGATTGGCGGAGAAGGGGGGATTCGAACCCCCGGTCCGCCGGATGGCGGACAACGGTTTTCGAGACCGCCGCAATCGACCACTCTGCCACCTCTCCAAAATCGACTGCAAAAATACATTTTAATTCTGATTTAGCAATTTTCTGAAACCATCTTTAAATATCAGAAAAAGATTTTTCTTACTTTTGGACTAATAAAACCAACAAATCATTTTACAAATCCTTCGATTATGTCTTTTTTTAAAAAAGTATTCTCTTCGTCAGATAATAACAACACCGGAAATTCATCGGTTTCTAACAATGTCGCCGTGGGCAGATATACCGAAATAAACAAAAAACCTGCCCAGTCCGAATACTGGAAAAAATCTCAGGATGATTTTTCGCAGAAAAAATACCTCGATGCCTTCGATAAACTGCTCAATTATATGCTGGACCCGGCCGTCGAAAATATCAAAATAAGCCGCCGCGAAGACGCGCTGAACTTCGAGTTGTTGCAAGGCTCCAAACTCATCTTTGGCAAAGCCGACGAAAAAAATTTTTCGGCGGAAGCCCGCATAGCCCGCTACGACAGGCCCAGCGTCGCCTTTCTGCGCAAGCTGATGAATATGAATTACATGCTGCAGTATAACCGATTTGCCATAAAAGACGATATCATTTACCTCAAATTCGACAGCAAAACCATAGACGCTTCGCCAAACAAAGTTTATTATGCTCTGCGCGAACTGGCCCTCAAATGCGACAAGATTGATGACAACCTGATCGGCGAATTTGAAATGCTGCATGCTATCGACAATGGCCATACCATGGATATCCCCGAAAATCTCAAAGAAATAAAAAATAAATACCTGCACCTGTGGATTGACGAGGCATTGAACAAAATTTCGAGTCTCAACGAGGACAGGATGTCGGGAGGAATTTCCTATATTTTACTCGCCCTGCTTTTCCGTATCGACTACCTGCTTCAGCCACAGGGCGCATTATTCGAAGACATAGAAAAAATTAACGGCATTTACAACGCCAAAGACAACAAAAGCACCCTGGAGCGTAACCGCCTGATGATTGATGAACTGAAAAGAGTTAAAAGCAAAAGCAAGGAAGAGATATTTAAAAATCTCTACGATGTGAAAATCACCTTTGGTTATGTGCCGGCAACCAGCCACAAACAATTCTACGAGTTTATTCTCGAACAGTTTAAAAACACCAACTGGTATTACGACAACCGCTATCCGGATATTGTAACCTCCATTTATGAATGGATCATAGGATATTCGTTGTTTTACTACGGCCTGTTCCCTGCCACCTACGATTTCCTGAAGCTGGCTTACACCGTCATGCAGCCGACATACTTCGCCGAAATGGGCGCACCCCTGAACCTCTACAATCCGGCAAACAACACGTTTGACAAAACGGCCATCGAAAAAGAAATTCAGAAAATTGTCAAGGCGCATCAGCCCGAATACCCCAAGATTGCAATCCTTATGGAAAACATCAGGTATAATTCAATGAATGATTTTTTATACACCTATTTAAACGAACTCACTTATTTAAACTTTACGAAGTAACACATTATGAATGCAATAATAGAAAACTATAAAAGAAACATTATTCAGATTGCCTCGCCCTATGGAACCGGAACCGGTTTTTACAATGCGGACAGCCACTTGTTTATTACCAATTACCATGTTATCAAGGACAATGACGAGGTAATCATCAGCGGCAGGGGTTTTAAGAAAACTACTGCTAAAGTGTTGTACTTCGATCCGCTGTACGACCTGGCTTTTATCCAGGCGCCGGAAAACATCGATTTACAAAAAGCCCTGCTGTCGTCCGTACCGGTCTCTGAAGGCGATAATATTATTGCCATCGGCCATCCTTACGGCCTGAAATATACGGCTACCAAGGGCATTGTCTCCAAAGCCAGCAGGCTCTATAACGAAATCAGCTATATTCAGATTGATGCGGCCATTAATCCCGGCAACAGCGGCGGTCCTTTAGTCAATATGGACGGCGAAGTGGTTGGTGTCAACACCTTTATTATTGCACAAGGTGAGAGCCTGGGTTTTTCGCTGCCGTCGAAATACCTGCAGGAAACCCTCGACGCCTATGCATCGATGAACAAGCAAAAAGCCGTCAGGTGCAAATCATGTAAAAAAATACTGTTGGAAAACCAGATTGACGGCATGTATTGTTCCAATTGCGGCACAGAGATCGATATGAACATACTCCGTCCCAAGCCCTACATTCCTGCCGGTGCAGCTTACAAAGTGGAACAGGTTCTTGAAAAACTCGGCATCAACGTGAAAGAAACACGGATTGGGCTCAACACCTGGGAGCTGGAGCACGGAAGCGTAAAAATAAAAATAATCTACAACCCGGATACCAGGTTTATTGTGGCGGATGCCTGGCTGTGCAACCTGCCCAAAGAAAACATTATGATGGTATATGAGTACCTGCTAAAAGAAAATTACGACAGTGAAGGATTGGTGTTCAGTGTAAACAATCAGGCCATCTTGTTGTCTTTCATCTCGTATGAAGACGACCTCTCTATTGATACCGGCTGCGAGCTATTGAAAAACCTGATGTACAAATCAGACTATTATGATGATATGTTGATAGAAAAATTTCAGGCACAGCCAATAACGACAGAAGAAAATTAATCTGATTTCTTTACAAAATAGGACAACCTCTTATTTTCACGGTAATTTTTTTACCAGTGAACCAACATCATTGCATACCTGAAAAACGACGCTACTAAAGCCACCTACTTTCCCAATGTGCGCGACAACAGCACCAGGCACTCCACGTGAAGCGTCTGCGGGAAAAAATCATAAGGGATAATTTTTTCCACGTCAAAACCTTTTGAACACAAAAAATCCAAATCACGCGCCAAGGTACCTGCGCTGCATGAAAGATAAGCCATACGTTCGGGTTGATAACTGTGCGCTATCCATTGCAAAACAGGCTGTTCCAGCCCTGTCCGCGGGGGATTGACATATAGTAATTTCTTCATGGCTTTATGTTCATCAGCCCATTGAATAAGTTGCGGCAAACGGTCCTGGCATTTTCCGCGAAAAATCAATGCCCCGGGAACATTTTTCAGGGCACAGGCCACCGCTTCGCCGTTTAGCTCCACTCCGGCAGTGAGGCTTCCTGCCGACACCCATTTCTTCATACTGTAGCCTGTACCACAATACAAGTCAATCACCATAGCATGCCTGCCGGGACACAAAAAAAAAGCAGCTTCGTGCAACGAATCAAAATACAATTCCGGGATCAATTGCTGAAAAGACATGGGACCATAGCACATCCCCTGCTCATCAATAGAAACATCGCTACCAAAAAGCAAAGAAAAATTATGTTTCATAAAAATCTTATTCCCTGCCGAGGGGTTCAGGTGCAGCCAGCACCCTTCCACACCCAGCTGCCGCAACTGTTCTTCTACAACTGATCCTAACCAGGAATTATCGGGCATACAGGCAGTTTTAAGTACCAGCATCACCTGATTCCCCGATTGTATAAAAAAATGTAACGGAAACTTTTCGGGCGGTGGCAAAACTTTTGATAACAACCTGATAACCTCACCGATGCGTTCATATTGCACGGGACAGTCAGGAGATGCCACAAACTGCCTGTGCGAAATCATGCCAAACTCCCATTCCTTGCCATTATACACGGTATGAAGACAGACTTTCTTGCGGTAATGCCTCCGCGCTTCGCCATGAACGCTCCTGATGACATTAAAATAGTCATTCCATACTGAAAGTTTCTTTTGCAGAAAAGCTGATTTTTTTTGCAGACTTTCTTCTTCGGTAAAATACCTGTGCCGGCATCCGTTACACGGCTCCGGGCAATTAGGATCAAAAAACATCGAGAACCTCTATTACGGTATTATTAAACGCTGCCGTATCGCCTTTCTTCAAACCTTTCAAGGCATTGTAAACAGGCACATTGGGAGAAACGGCATAATACAGCGTGTCACCGACAGACAGCTTTCCCACACTGATACTGACAAAAAGCTTCTGCTGACTGGTGATTACCACGGCGCCAAACACCACCTCATTTTTAATTTCGCTGGCATCAATCTTCTCAAGGGCGGTTAACTCCTGATTGGCCTTATGGAGCTGTTGTGCGTACATATCGCGCCGGCGCAGCATCTGCGACCGAAATGAATCATAACGGTCCTTAGGAGGTCCATAGTCGTTGGCCAATTGCTGATGCTCCTCCATTTCCCTAGTCAGATGATTTATCGTTTCCAGAATTATGTTCCGGCAGCTTTCTATTATGCTTTGTTTAAGCTTTATTTTCTCTTCCATAAATTATAGTTCATGTGTCTATAAATCAGGACAGTACATAATAATTTCTATATAATAAAAAAGGCCATTCAGTAGCAGAGAATGACCTTTTAAAACGGATTCATATCTTACTTTGCCACTACCAGCTTTTTGGTGTACCGGCCATTGCTGTTGATTATTTCGATAAAATAAACGCCGTTGGAAAATGCACTCATATCCAGCTTGGTTCTATTGATGACAGGTTGTTGCGCAAGGACCGGCTTTCCCGAAAAATCATAAACAGTGATGAAGTTGGTTTCGTTGGGCATTAATTCAACAGTAAGCAAACCCTGTGTGGGATTTGGCGATAGTTTTACCAGATCATCGACAGAAATTGTTTCCTCAAAACCTGCACCTGTAATTACCACTTCGATGTCGTCGAGATACAGGGCGGAGCCGGTTTGAGCAGCAGCGCCAGCCGAAGACACTGCAATAATATTGAAAGTATCGGGCATCAGGCTTTGTGTATAATCCAAATCAAATTCAAAATAAGTGTAAGAAGAAACTGTTGAAGCCGACATTAAGCCACCGGTAGCTATGGTGTCGCCGCTTTTATAGCAGATACCCATAATGCCCATAGTATCATTGTTTACATTGGCGTATTTATAATAACCCTTAATTTTTAATGGTTTTACCGTTACCGGAATACCACCCGAAACCTGAATACCGCTCAAAATATCATAAACATTTTTACCATAGGACAGGATGCCGGGCAGCAGGGTTCCTACGATAGGAATAGTTCTGTCGGAGGTTAACATGGCTGCATACGTTCCGTTATGGGCATCGGTGCTTTTTTCAACAGTGGCAAGGTCAAAATTATAAAATCCCATTACGGTAACGGACATGGCTCCATTCCAGGAAACAGGAGTGGTATCATTGGTCCACGTCTCAAAGCCGGCATTGGGAATCTGTGCTGTTGCTGAAAAAACAAAAAATACTGTCAAAAAGAATAAATAGAATTTTTTCATAAGATGATTTTTTTAATTAATTATTTAAAACAAGTCAAAATTAAAAAAAAGTGGCAATATATGTCAATTTTTTCTAAAGAAATAATATTGCCGGAACAATCATAAAAAAAGGCCATTCCACGATGGAATGACCTTTTAACAGGCAATTTTCACACTTATCTTGCCAGAACAACTTTTTGCGTATTTCGTCCGCCCGAATTAACCACCTCGACGAAATACGAACCATTTACATACGAACGCATATCCAGTGTGAAATAGGGACCGTCGATGCCTGTTGTTTCAATAAGTTTTCCGGTATAATCATAAATGTTAACAATGTTTGTTTCTCCGGAGTTTAATTTCAGGGTTAATAAGCCTGTGGTGGGATTAGGATATATGGAAAGCATATCCAGCGGCAGTGATTCGGATATTCCGGCCATGGTATATTCCATAGACAAATCGTCCAAATACAGCATAGATCCGGCTTGAGGCATATATCCGCCAGATGATGTAGCAATAATGTTAATCATGTCGGGCACTTCCTCCTCGCTGTATGCAATGTCGATTTCAAAAGGCACATAAAGTGTCTGGTCACAGGAATCAGAAAAAACACCCTGTCCAATTAAAACAGAATTGTAAAAACAATCCGCATAAATAGCCATCGTATCATTATTGACTCCTGAATACTTGTAGTAGCCTTTTATTTTTGTTGGTATTACATTGATGGGAATACCGCCGATGCTGGTAATTACCAGCGAGAAATCAGAAATGTTTAATTTGATTTGGTTGTTTCCGTATGAAATAATACCCGGTAAAAGGATTTCCACATAGGGAATGGTTTTTCCTGTAGATACTACAGCGGCAAATGATTCGGAATAGCTGTCGTTGGTTTTGCTAACCGTGTTAAATTCGTAATTCTGAATTATGACATCAACACTGATAGTGCCATTCCAGGTTTCCGGCACCGAATCGTTTATCCAGTTTTCAAATCCCCCGTTAACCACCTGAGCGTTTAACGAAAAACAACTGAATAAAATTAATAAGGTAACATAAATTTTTTTCATGGCGTGGATGCATTATATGGGTTCGTACGTACCACAAATATAATGAAAAAAAGGCAAAAAAGCAAGTAAAATCTTAGAAAAATGCCACTTGCGACAATATCCCCGATGGCAGGTTAGTTTTCCTTTGATCTTTGTTTGCAGGCCTCGAATAAAATGATGCCACAGGCCACGGAAACATTCAGGGAGGCAATGTCGCCGGCCATAGGAATTTTCACTTTGTGATCAGCAGATTTGAGCAGCACATCCGTTATACCATCTTCCTCCGACCCCATAATAATCGCGGTAGGAACAACCATATCCGCCTCATAATACGGCTGTTGCGTTTTCTCGCTGCAGGCCACGATCTGAAGCCCGCACGATTTCAGAAACTCAACTGTTTTGATAAGGCTGCTGCTCCTGCACACAGGCACCTTATGCAAGGCGCCGGCAGAGCTTTTTATTGCATCAGAACTTACCCGCACACTGTTGTAGTATGGAATAACAATAGCATCGCACCCGGCACAAACCGCCGTGCGAGCGATGGCGCCAAAATTTCGCACATCGGTAATACGGTCGAGTATCAATACTAAGGGCGACTTGCCCTGATCAAAAAGAAAGGGAATGATTTTTTCAATATCGGAATACGAAATACTGGAAATATACCCGATGACGCCCTGATGATTTTTTTTAGTCACACGGCTTAACTTCTCAGCAGGAACAAACTGATAAGGAATACTGTGTTGGGCGAGCAACAACCTCAGCTCATGAAACAATTCCGAACGAAGCCCGTTCTGTATCAGAACCTTTTCTACCTCTTTGCCGGCATTGATGGCTTCTATCACCGGACGGATACCATAAATCAATAATTCTTTTTCCACGGGACAAATTTGCTACAAACATACGCATAAAACCGTTATCAAAAGATAATATACAATGATCCTCCCATGCTATTTCATGGTAATAGCCACCTCTTTGAGCCGCTCACCGTTTGAAATAACTTTCAGCCAATACAGTTCACCCTCTCTGAACAACGAGCTGGCCAGCTCATAGGTAAAAGTCTGAAATCCTTTCTTGTAAGGAACTCCGGCAAAAATATCCGCCACTTTTTTCCCTGTATTGTCGTACACACCAAGGGTAACGGTGCCGCTATAAGGCATATCCCAGTTTATCTGACCTGCAATTTTAAAGCCTCCTGCCATCTTATCAGGGAAGGAATAATCATAAATGACACCATCAATTTTTCCGCTTTGTATTTTTTTCAAGGCAAATTCCACAAAGGCTTTGAGCTTTTTTTCTTTTTCACGGTCCCCGCCTTTGACATTTTCAGGCGAAACATTGTCGGTAAGCACCCACACCGCCTGTTGTCCCATAATATCCTGACAACCAAGGCTCTCTATCAGTTGAACCAATTGCAGCAGGTAACCGCCGGCCAGGGCAGTCATGGTATAGACGGAATTTTCCTTTGGCGCAGTCTCGTTTTTTTCGATACAGAAAGCGTTGATGGTGAAATCGCTGCTTCCCCCCGGCCCCAGGGCAAACATCTCAGATTGCGACACAATCATATCCTGAACACTGTCATAATAACAGTGCAGCTTTCTGCCGGCTTCGAGGCTAAGTTCAAGCCGTTGCGAGCTGACGTTTTTCAGGTGAAGTGAAATACATTTACCATAGTGAGCACTCCGGTTTTCGGAGGTGTAGCCGCGGCCTTTGAAGACCACCTTGACAAGATTTTTCTGTACGGCATCAAAAAGACTGGTTGACACCGCTTCGCCGGCAAAAAGACCCGAACTCAACACCAGCGAAAAAACTAATAAAAAGGATTTTTTCATAATAGGGGTTTTTTATGGGTTCGGGTATATTTTTTCTACATAACAGAGATTTAGGGGATTGTAAATAGAAGGATTACAAACGGGAAACGTAACTTTTAACCGGAAAATTGTCTGTTGTAAGGAAATTTTCAGAAATTTACCGGAAATTTTTTATTGTGATTTTTTCTACTGCATACCTGCCACCCATAACGTTTTTTGTGTACGCCTCCCGAGCGAAAGAAATACGTATTGAGGCCTGCGAAAATTTTATTAAACAAACGTACCGAAACCGCTGTTATATCTATTCTGCCAACGGCAAACTTAGCCTCAGCATACCTTTAGATCATTGCAGAAAGCCACAGCTTCCGCTAAAAGAGGTAAAAATCAGCTATGCCACGCCCTGGAACCTGATACACTGGAGAGCAATAACCGCAGCCTATAACAAGTCGGCATATTTTCTTTACTATCGTGATGATTTTGAAAAGTTTTTTACCCTCAAATACAGCTGGTTGATAGATTATAATCATGAGCTGCTGACGGTATGCCTGAAACAACTGCGACTAAACAAAGAAATTACCTATACCGAAAGCTTTCATTCCACTTATGATAGCGGTGACCTTCGCGCAAAGATAAACCCCAGAAATGAACCGGAATTTTGTTTTGTGCCCTACACTCAGGTCTTCGATACTAAAAATGGTTTCATCAGTAATCTCAGTATTATAGACCTGCTGTTCAACTGCGGGCCCGATAGTCTGGAATACCTGGAACAAACAGCCTCGACACCATAAAACGCCCTGTCAAAGTAGCAAACTAAAATTTTTCAGCTATTCAGTCGAACCATCGTTTTGGGCATTCATTTTCGGGTATTCGATCCTGACATGATACATGCTGATAAGCCTGTTTTTCAACACCGACTTTACACGGGTGATATCTTTTAAAGTGATATTAGCGTTTTTCATTTGCTTGTCGGCTATCAGGCAATCAATCAACTGGTCCACCAGATCGTCAATAGATTGTTTGTTATGTACTTTCATACTTTTCGCCGCTGCTTCTACGGTATCAGCCATCATCAGTATGGCTGTTTCTTTTGAGAAAGGCACCGGGCCCGGATAATAAAAAACACTTTCATCAATTTTTTCGCCGTTTTTATTTTTATACAAACGGTAGAAATACTCCGTTCTTTTGGTGCCATGATGGGTCCGGATAAAATCAATTATCTGCTCGGGTATGCCATACTTGCGGGCCAGGATAATGCCATTCTCTATATGCCGGGTAATGATTTCTGCACTCTCTGCATAACTCAATTTATCGTGAGGATTATTGCTACTCAGCTGATTTTCGATAAAATAAACAGGACTTACCACTTTGCCAATATCGTGAAACATGGCTCCGGCCCTCACCAGCAAGGCGTTGGCACCGATACGGTGCGCGGCCTCTTCGGCCAGGTTGGCCACCTGTAACGAGTGTTGAAAAGTACCAGGAGCTTTCTGCGACAATTCTCTCAACAGCGTGTTGTTGGTATTGGAATATTCCAGCAGTGAAACATTGGTAACATAGCCAAAAATTCTCTCAAACAACACTATGAGCGGATAAGCCGCCAGGGTAAGTACCGAATTAAAGGCGAAAAACATAAAATTCTGAAGGACGATATCTTTGTAACTGCCCGACATCATCATAGTCATGCCGACATAGATGAGCGAATAGGTACAAAAAATATACAGAGAAGTAATGAAAAACTGCGAACGTTTTTCAAGGCGCACCGTGCTGATGATGGTTACTATGCCGGCGATCAGTTGTAAGAAAATAAATTCGAAACCGTTAGGCACCAAAAAGCCAATAAGAATGATACTTATCAGATGTACAAATAATGCCAGCCGGGTATCGAAAAATGTGCGTATCATCAGAGGCACTACGCACAGCGGCAACACATAGATATATTCGTAGCCGTAACGCCTCACGATTATGCTTGCCGACACTATTACCAACATCAGGACAGTAAGAATAAGCAGGTTTTTTTTTGTATTGGCAATGATGTCGGCACGAAACATTAACAGGAACAAAACCAGCATAATCATAGCAATGGATGTTAGTATGATTTGGCCGAGTACAATGAAAAAATGACTGTGAATATTGCTGCTTTCGCCTTCGTATTGCTTTTTCAGGGATAGCAATATCTGGTAGTACCTGGGCGTGATCAGTTCGCCCTTCGAAATGATGCGTTCATTTTTTTGGATATATCCTTTAGTGGAAGAAATACTTTTCAGAGCAAGGAAATTCTCATGATTGGTAATTTCGGGGCTGTATGACACATTTTGAATCAGTGCTTTTTCGAGCGCCTGTAACAAAAAGTCCGCATCGATACCATCCTTTCCGTGCAATTGGCTCAAAATATAATCATGAGCTTTTTCAAGATTATAAATTTCGGAAAGCGTACGTCGGTCCACTACATTTCCGTTTACAAGATAAATAGTGAAATTTTCATCTTTATTTTTCAAAATATCATCATAACGCAGTACGCCTTTTTTATAGATAGAGTCAAAAATCGACAGTCCGAGTTTTTGCCGTATGATGTTGGCATTCGGGCCGGATTCTGAGTTACCTGCCCCAAGCTCAATCAGCAGTTGCCGGCGTCGAACTGGCACTACACCGGTATCGGTAATGAAATAAGGAATACTTTTATCGATAATATCATTTCGGTCTTTTTCCAGTTCTTCTTCTGTCTTATTCACGGCAAAATCAAAGGGAGCAAACAGGTCTTCGTACACCCAGGGTTTATCCTGTGTAAAATGGTATTTGAATTTATATTCTTTGGGAAACAACAAAACTATGAGCACAATAGCACCGATATACAAAAGTGCTTTGTAAAAATAGGACCACCGCCCGAGGCTTTTTTTATTTGATACCATCATCATTCAATAGCCTTTTGAATCTTGTAAAAGTAACTATTTTTTTTCATCAGTATTACAAGCCAGCGCGTGAATCTTTATTTCAAACTGTTTTTGTGGGCGTGTGTTAGGGCTAATAAAGGATGCTGGTAATTTTTCGCGGGTAAACAAGGCGCAAAGGGTATTGGATACATGGTACAAATGTTCGATACAGTTAGGAGGGCAGCCATCAAGTATGCCCGACAACACATCATAACGCGGAGTTTCGGTGCTTAGCCCGTAATCGTGCCAGACGATAACCGATTTTTCATCTTTCAGCAAACTGAAAGCCGTCCTGGTGTCATGAGCAACTGCTTCAGCATGATGATCGCCGTCGAGAAAGATGAGGTCGAATTTTTTATTCAGTGAGGCAAAGTCAAAAGTCATGGAATTGGCCTGCAGATGGGTAACATTAGGCAAGTCTTTGGAAAAAAACCGGTGCATGGCAATATACGCTTCGTCAAGTCCTGATTTTCTCATTTCTTCATCCGGCAGGTTTAGCGTGTAACAGTTTTTTGCCAATGGCGCTACGTTGGCCACGCTTTCGCCCCGCCAGGTGCCTATTTCCAGGTAATCCTCCACATTATTTTTGCGGCAAATACCGCGCAGCAAGGCAAAGTCGGTAGGCAGCGATGAGCCTTCCAGAAAGCTGTATGGAAAAATATCTTCTCCCTCAGGCATATAATGCATAATATCAACCGTGGGCAAGCCATCTCCAAGCCGATAATAGTGTTCCACGTAATTTTTTTTCACCTGCTCATCATCATTGATAAGGTTTAGCAGGTATGGCCTGCGGACAATCATCCCCAGCGCTTTGAAAGCTTTTGAAATTTTACTCATCCCGTGCAGCTTTGTTTTTGCAAAGATATTGTTTTACCGACAAATAATATCCTGAAAAATATCTCGGAAGGGGCAACAGATCTATCAGCTTCAGCTTTGATTCGCGGCAGAAACAGATAGTAACAAACACCGTGGTGGATAGATACGAAAGGCTGGCTGTAAGCGCTGCGCCAAGATATCCCATGCGGGGAATGAGCACCAGCGCAAGTATTATGGTGACCACCAGCCCTATAGCCGAACCGATACTGTTAATATGATATTGTCCCGTCCCGGAAAAATAGTGCCCCAGAATCAAGGCATTGACAAATACCAGCACTCCCGGAGCCAACAGCCACATGATACGGTTGATATCGCCAAAATCTTTACCAAAAATAAAGGCATAAAAAGAGCCCGGAAACAACACCAGCGGTATCAGCACCAAAAAAGACAACAACAGGCTGATGCGAAGCAGTTCGGCACTAAGCTGCTGATTAAACTTTTTATCGCCGGTGTTCGATATTTTTGAATATTGCACCAATGCCACACTGCCACTGATCATCCATACCGACTCGGTTATGGAAACGCCGTTGGAATAGATACCCACGGCATCATAACCCTGAAAGGATTCCAGAAAATAGTAACTCACGCGGAAACTCAACAACTGCGTAATATGCGCCAACTGATTCATAAATCCATACCGAAACAGCATCCTGATAGCATAAGTATAGGACACCGGCTCATCACCGGGCGATTTATGACGGTAAGGGCTCAGAAGGATCACACTCATCACGAGGGTGCACCCATAGGCAAAATACAAAGAGTAAATATATCCGTAAATATTGGTGGCTATTCCCGAGATAAAAAAAACCAGTAAGGCGGATATGGTGAGCGCCACCTGGGAAAAGTTGATGATGTTGACCGCGCGGATATTTTCCTTTCCAAGCAGAACCGAGGTATTCACCGAAGTAAACGAGTTTAGCAAAGTGAGCAACGCTACATGCCAGACATATTTTGCCTCAATAAGGGGAAACAGAAATAAGACACCAACAAAAAGGGCGCTGATAAAAAAACTCCAGACATAAGAAGGAAGGATAAGCTTTTTCAGTGGAAGTTTCGGGGTAAGATACACCAGTGACGCGCCACCGACCATGTTGGCAAAAATCAGTATCAGCGCAATCGTGGTTATGATAATACCCTGTTCGCCCTTGCCGCCGGCGCCAAGAAATTGAGAAATAACCACGGCTATCAGTAAACTGATGATTGCAGAAGACAGCCTTACTCCGAATGTTTTAAATATCTTTAGGAACAAATCACCTGATTATAAATTTCTAAAAATTGTTTTCCTACCACTTCATAAGCAAAGTGTTTTTCAGCATAGGCGCGAATAGCGTTTTTATCATACGACCGGCAGGTGTCAAGCATCTGGTCCAGTTGCAACACGAGGGCGTCGATATTTTGGGCCTCGGTAAGCAGTCCGCGAGCCGGACCTATATGTTCAGCTATGCCTCCCACCTCCGACGACAATACAGGCAGTCCGCAAGCCATAGCCTCGGCAATCACACAGGGAAAATTTTCGTAATTACTGAAAAGCAGCAAAAAGTCCGCCCGCTGCATCATTGCAGCTACTTCTCCGGTGTTTTTTCTGCCATGAAAAAACAGCTTATGTGAAATATTCAGCTTTTGGTACTTACGGGCAAACTGCTCAAAGTCGCCATCGCTGACCACTTCCAGTACAAAATCATCGCGTTTTTCGGCCAGCAGCGAAAGCGCCAACAAAATGCCGCTGAAGTTTTTCTGCTGATCGAGCAAAGAAGACACATGAATGATGCGCTTTACCTTGTCGGTTTGCGCATTAGCCGGCAAAAAAAGGCGGGTATCAACCACATTGGGCACAACAGTATAGTTACCCTTAATACCGGATTTTTTCATGGCGTTCACCAAATGGGCCGTTACGGGCATCAAACGTGCTGCCTTTTTGGCAAAAAAACGAAACAGACACAACCGCCATCCAGGCTTATTGGGATCTTGTGGCAGGTAACCTGTCCAATGCTCGGTGATAACATAGGGGACCTTTTTATAAAGATGAAGCAAAAAAGCTATCAAACCCACCGGCATCAGCACATTAGCATGAATAATATCGGGCTTCCCCTGATGACCGTATATCATTTTATACCCATAAAAATATGCCTTAATATATTTTATGGTTTTAATTAAAGAACATTTTATCCCGGGAGGCCTGATGTAAACAAGGTGCGATGTTATATTGTTTTTTTCTTCTTTTTGGTACTCGAATTTCGTCTTCAGGGATCTGTCGAAGGCTACATGTAACACGTCCACAGATGCATAAAGGGCGGCAGCTTCGGCATGTTTTTGGACAAAATTCCCGGCTGTAGGTTTATCCCGGGTGGGATACCAGCTGGAAACAAATAACACGTTGATTTTGGCTGCCTTCATAAATGCAAAAGTACGTTAAAAACGTATTTTTATGATTCTAATTTTCATAAAATGTTTTTTTTTGCTGTTTCAGAAGTTTTTCGCTGCCTTCGAGAGCATCTTGTTCGCTGCCTTCGAGAACCTCAGGCAGCGGTTTTTTCAACGGTGGCTGAGGCTACCCCTTCCCGGTGGTTGAGGCTCTCGAAGCCACCGTTTTTCTTATGGGGCTACTGAACCCGTAAAAGTTTCGAAAAACTTGTTATAAGGTAGCTTTTCATAGGCATTTTCGCCGAAATAGTGCAGTATGGGCTCCAGTTCTTTGGCAGATTTAAAACCTACAATGGTATTCAGAATCTCAAACTCTTCGTTGAGGATTACAAAAGAAGGATAAGACAAGCGGCCTTGCAACAGTGCGGCTGCCAACTGATGACTGGAACGTGCCGCCGAGGGATTGGGATTAACATAGGTATTACCTTTAAACTCTATTGTATCTTTACTTTCGGCATTGAGTTTTACAGGATAATAATGCTGCGCCATATATGCCTTTATAACACTGTCGGCAAAAGGGCCGGCATCCATTTTTTTGCACCAGCCGCACCAGTCTGTGTATATATCCACAAAAATTTTTTTGGGATTCTTTTTATTCAGCTTCAACGCCTCCTGAAAGGTGTACCATTTAAACACAACAGGTTTATTTCTGTTTTTTTGTGCATAAGTGAAGCCTGACAAAACAATAATGGCTATGAGTGAAATCGCAACTTTTTTCATGTTTTTCTTCTGATTAGATGATAAACCTTTGATAGAAAGGTCTTGTTTGTATTAAAAACCCGCTATTTGGAAATTGAATTATTTTGTACAAAGATAGTATGAAATTTTTGGAAAATTCTTATCCGTGATAAGAGCGGATTTTTTTATATCATCTACTGTGGCAAAATTTCCGTGTTTAGTGCGGTAATTGATAAGCGACAGCGCAATATTATAACCAATATAAGGATGCGCTTTCAGTTCATCAAAAGTGGCCTTGTTAACATTTATCCTTCGCACTGCATTCAAATTTAACTCTACGAAAGGGCTTATCTTTGCGTACTTCGCACTGTCCATCTTTGGCACCTCAAGCAGTTGTTCCTTTGCATTGAAACCTCCTAGCCGTTCACGGTATTTTACTATCTGTTCAGCAAAATAATCACCTATTCCGTTAATCTTTTTTAGTTCTTCCTCTGTAGCCGTGTTGAAATCGACCAAAACTGCCGGCTCCGTTTTTTTGGGTTCTTCCATCTGTTGTTGCTGCCCATCGGCGAAAGATTTTATCTCGATAAAAGGTTCCAGCACAGTGTACTCTTTGTCACTGATAGAATAAATCTTTTTAAAATCCTCCTTCTTCCTGAATCTACCGCCTTTTGCACGGTATTTCGAGATGGTCAGCGCTTGTTTTTCGGTAAATCCCATTTCAACAAAACCTTCATAAGGCAGTGTATTGGGATCAAAGACGAAAGGAGACAGTTTTTGTTCAACAGCTGAGAGATTGGCATCAAAAACATTGAAGGGATCTTTTTTCTGGAAGGTTTTAGGTTTTTTGGAAATTACCTCCTGAGTTTTCAGATATTCGGCGACCTCCCGCTCAAAACGGGAAGAATCATATTTTTGTCGAGCCACAAAGCGGGGAGCAAAAAAATTAAACATGATGAGCAACACAATCAATATGCACAAAACAAGCAACCCTCTGCGTTCGCTTTTATTAAAAGTGAAATAATCCTTAATGTGGCTGATAATTTTTCTACTTATACTCACCACTGTTTCATTTTTTTCTGTAAAATTATATATAATTTATTTATGTCGTTATTTTATTGTAAATAAAAATTCAAAATATCTTTTTATGAAAAAATTTTTTCCTGTTTGCGCTTTTTTGCAGCCTGATCTGCGTGTAGGCGCAAAACATCAAGGATGCATTCTTTCCTTAACCAATAAGCAGTAAATAGTGAATAATGATGTGAAACATCTTCCCGCGGGCATGTATGTATGCAGGATAAAATCCGGCAAACAAAATACCGCAAAAATATTTATGAAAACAAATTAAGGCTTCAGGGTGTAATAGGCTGTTTGTGCCTCATTTCGTAGTTATATATCCGCGCAGCATTGATGCTGTGATTTCGCGAACCTAAATAT
>JAGNBV010000094.1 GCA_018004645.1 Bacteroidales bacterium | reverse complement strand
AAATTTGTTACAAATTTAAATAAAAGAGCACAAATTATTTGATTTTAACTTAATATTGATATATTTGTTTGTCAAAAACCAAATTAATGGATAGCAAACTTCTGGCCAACATTGTTCTGCTAGGTATTTTTCTGTATGCTGCAACAGGCAACCTATTGGCCTGGTGGCTCAGCAAATTAAAATGGCTGCCCTTAACCAAACCCTTGCTGATGCCAGTTTTAGCAATTTATTACGTAATGAACGCCCCTCAAATTCACTGGATATTGGTAATAGCATTGTTTTTTGCTTTTCTGGGGGATGTTTTCCTTATCTGGCCTGAAAAAAGATGGTTGTTTACGGGCGGGTTGTTGTCTTTTGCAATTATGCAGATTTTGTATATTGTTTTTATTACGGTTTATCAGATAACCATCGTAAACTGGTCGATGGTAGTTAGTCTGGCAGCGTTGGGTTTTATGGCCATAGGAGGCATGATATTTTTTATGCTGTATAAGTATCTCGGTAGCATGAAAATACCTGTCGTAGTGTATATTTTACTGGTAGTATCGGTGGGATTTTTATGTTTTATAAATATGACCGGAAACTTTAATAAGTATTACCTGTTTCAGTTTATTGGCGCTATGTTTTTTATGGTTTCCGACACTATACTGGCTTTTATAAGTTTCAGGAAGCCTTTTCCGTATGCCAATTTATTGCTTATGGCTATGTACATCAACGCACAATTGTTCTTATTTGCTGGATTTATAAATGTTTAAAATTATGAAAGAAGCAACTTTTACCATTACGGCGGAGGATCATGTAGAGGTGTTTGTTTATAGCTGGACCCCAGATGATAACACCAAAATAATGGGTGTGGTTCAGATTTTTCATGGAATGGCCGAACATGCGGCGAGGTATCGTGATTTTGCGGCCTATTTTGCAGGGGCTGGTTTTGCCGTGTTTGCCAACGACCATCGCGGACATGGGAAAACTGCCGGTTCGGTGGAAAATACGGGTTATATCGCAGGAAACAACAGTTGGAAAAGCATCCTTGCCGATACAAAACTTGTAAATGATCATATTCATAAGATTTTACCCAATGTTCCCGTAATTGTTTACGGACACAGCATGGGGTCTTTCTATGCAAGGGCTTTTTTGGAACTTTATTCCGGGGATCTTGCAGGCGTGGTATTGTCGGGCACTGCCTGGCATCCTGCCTTAGTGCTTGGTTTTGGATTGACGGTAGCAAAGATTCAGTGTTTTACAAGTGGCGAAAAACACAAGAGCAAACTGTTGGATAAACTGTCTTTCGGGGCATTCAACAAAAAATTCAAACCGCGTGCCACCCCATTCGACTGGCTGAGCCGCGATGTGGATGTCTGTAAAAAATATACTGCCGACGATTATTGCGGGTGGGTGGCTTCTGCCTCTTTTTTCAGGGAATTGTTCAGGTTGCTCAAATTCATTCATCGTTCTGCATTATATCAGCTGACGGATACGAAAATTCCGGTGCTGATATTTTCGGGCGAGGATGATCCGGTGGGCGACTTTTCGAAAGGCCCGCGGAAAATGTATGAATTTCTAAGTAAAAAAGGATTTACCAATGTAAAGCTGCTTTTGTATCCACAGGGACGGCACGAAATGCACAACGAACTTAACAGGCTGGAGGTCTATAAAAACATGGCCGACTGGCTTGCGGAACGTTTATAAAATAAAACACTGACAATGTAATGATAGAAACACTAATGGCTTAAAACTATGAAAATAGAAAATATAAAAGCATTAATATTTGACTGGGGAGATACCATTATGCGTGATTTTCCCGAAAAGCCAGGACCCATGCATACGTGGGATAAGGTGGAATGGATACCGGGAGCTGAGAATCTGCTGAAGACGGTGAGTAAAAATTTTATTATGGTAATTGCCACCAATGCAGGGGCTTCGGATACCGTAGCCATGATTAAGGCCTTGAGAAGGGTAGGGGCTGATAAATACTTTTCACACTTTTATTCTTCGAAGGAGTTGGGCTATGACAAACCTGATGTGCGTTTTTTTACCGTCATTGCCGAGCACATCGGCATTACTCCCGAACACTGCCTGATGACAGGTAATCTATACGAAAAAGATATTGTCGGAGCTAAGGCCAGTGGCATGAAAACAGTACTCTTCAATGAAAAAAAGTCTGAAGGGGACTTCTCTCAGGCTGATGCAGTGATTCATTCTATGGAAGAGCTTATTTCGCTTTTGGGATAAGTTATTTTTTGGTGTAGTTTTTTTAATTTAATTTGGTAAATTAACAATTATTTTATATATTTGTTCTGCTGTGAATTTGCCCGTGCCGTATTTTTTGTTTTGGTGTGCTTTTTTGCTTCTTTTAAAGAAGTTTTAATATTTTTTTTATGTCGAAAAAGAACATAAAGATATTGGCAATTGACGATAAGACTGAAAATATTTTTCTGCTGAAAGAACTTATTGTTGATAGTTTTCGGGGAACGGTTTTTATTTCAGCCCTTAACGGAAGCCAAGGCATTAAACTTTGCAAGAGCCAAAAACCGGATGTGGTTTTACTTGATATTACCATGCCCGACATGAACGGATTTGAGGTTTGTAAGATAATGAAGGCTGATGAGGAAATCCGGCATATTCCTGTCATCATGATTACCGCCGCCTTGGTGGATAGCGAGATGCGGGTGCAGGCGCTGGATTCCGGTGCCGATGCTTTCTTAAGCAAACCTATTGATATCAGTGAATTTAAGGCTCAGATACGGGCCATGTTGCGAATCAAAGAATCTGAAGATCATAAGAGGCTTGAGCACCATTTACTCGAATCAGAAGTAAAGAAACGTACCAGAGCGCTTAACAAAGAGCTTGCCGAACGACGCCAGGCCGAACTAAAACTCAAGGCCGCATATAATAATCTTAAAAAGAACCAGAAGATTACCGAATCCCTGATGAACGAACTGAAAGCTGAGGTAAAAGAACGGTTGCAGGCTGAGATAAAAGTTCTTCATCACTTAGAAGAACAAAAGATTATCAGCGACTTTTCAAGTAGATTGGTAAGTTTAAACCAGTTGGAGGAGGTTTATCAGTTTGTCGGTCAAAGAGTTTTTGAAAATATTGATAATGCTTATGTTGTTGTTACCCAGTTTAATTATCATGCACGAAGCATTGGCGTAAAATGGGTTTACGGCATGGAAAAATTCAGGAGAAAAATAAAGGCTTTGTTTGGTTTTGATCCCTTTTTGAAAGAACTGGCAGTAGCCGATATCTATTATAAACCTGAAGAACTGTCAGCATTCCGCAGTCAGCAATTTTTTGAACCCGGCAGGGGCAATAACGGCCTGCATTTTTTGTTTGCTTTCCTCCTGGACAAAAATTTATGTAATGAGATGCAAAAGGTTCTTGGTGTCAAAAAAATTTACACCATGGGCTTTACTTTTGGTCAAAAGGTTTATGGTGGGTTGAGCATTCTCATGAAAGAGGATGTGCCCCTGCCGCAAATCAAACTGTTTGAGACGCTGATTAGTGAGACATCGGTGGTGCTTCAGCGCTTGTTTGTGGAAGAAAAACTAAAAATAAGTGAAAAATTGTACCGCTCCCTGGTCATTACTTCGCCCGATGGCATCATGATGTTGGATATTAAAGGATTTCCTCTTGCCATTAATAAAAAATGTTATGAAATTTTTGGATTTGCAGAGGGTGATACTGTGTTTTCAAAGAGGAATATTTTCAATTTTATTTCGCCTGTTGACCGCGAACGATGCCGTATTAATTTTAAGAAAAGGATCAGAGGCGAGCCAATGCCCAACCAGGAGTATATGGCTATTTCTAAAGACGGCAGCGAATTTCCTATCGATGTGAATTCCTCTGCAATCATGGATGAAAACGAAAAACCTTATGCGCTAATAAGTGTGATAAGAGACATCAGTCAGCGAAAACGGGCTGAAAAATTGTTGATTGAAAGCGAAGAGAAATATCGTTTGCTGGCTCATAATATGATAGATATTCTTTCTGTGTTCGACAGGTCGGGAAAAATAATTTATATAAATAATTCTATTTTTAAACATTTGGGATTCAAACCTGCCAACGTCATTGGCATGAGTTTTATGGATTTTCTGTACATGGAAGATTTGCCCAGCGTCAGGCAACTGCTGAAAAGAAACCTGGCGATGTATCCTACGCAACCCAATATAGTACTCAGGATACGCAAAAAAAACAAAGGATATGTCTGGTTTGATACCAACATACTTTTTCTGAAAAACAATCTTGGCCGGCTAACAGGATTTCAGTGCGTTTCGCGCAATATATCGGAAAAAATTAAATCGGACAACCGGCTGGAAGCCGAAAGAAAAAAAGTAATGTCGGCGCTAATCGACGGACAGGAACTCGAACGGCAGCGCTTGTCGATGGAATTGCATGATGGCCTGGGGCAACGGCTGGCAGGCATTAAAATAAAACTGGAAAATTCGGCTGACCTGTCACTAGCAGATACCCGGCAGGCTATCACTGCAATAAAATCAGAATTCAGGGATGTCATCGACGAAATAAGGTATATGTCGATGAATGTCAGTCCTACCATCCTTACAGACCTGGGACTGGTAACATCGCTGTCAATGCTGGGTAAGCAGTTCAGGGAAAATAACAGCATAGATTTTGAATACACTGTCATGGGCGAGTTTGATAACTTTTCGGAGCAAAAAGCTTTTTCAATTTACCGGATAGTGCAGGAAGGCCTAAATAATATTGCCAAACATGCACATGCTACGGAAGCTAAACTGGCCTTGATTGAGAAAGAAGGCAACTCGTTGATTGTTATCGAAGATAATGGCAACGGTTTTAATAAAGAAATGATTGCCCGAAGCAAAGGCAACGGATTATCCAATATGCGACAACGGGCCTTGTTGCTTAACGGAACTATGAGTATTGAATCCGGTATCAATTCCGGAACAGTTGTCATGATAAAAATCCCGAAATAACTTATTAAATGAAAAATATAAAAGTACTGTTAGTTGATGACCATCAGATTATATTAGATGGTATCCAGACTATGCTTTCTTCTGAACCAGATATTTCAATTTGTGGAGCATGTATAACATGTAAAGACGCTTTTGAATATATTCTTAAGCATAGACCGGATGTTATTATCACGGATATCAATATGCCCGAAATGAGTGGGATTGAATTAATAAAAAAAATTAAATCTTATAATATAACAGCAAAAATACTTGTATTATCAATGTTTGCATCTGCAGATTATATCCAAAATGCAGTAAATGCAGGGGCTAACGGATTTCTCATGAAGCAAAATGCCACTCGTGATGAATTGATGACAGCGATCGGTCAGTTGATGGCAAATAAAAACTATTTTAATTCTGAAGTGGCTAACACCATTGTCACCGGTATAAAGCCAGCTTTTGATGACCATGATCAATTTGTCAAAACACATGAAAAAAATTTACTTTCAAAGAGAGAACTTCAGGTTTTGAAATTATTTGCCGAAGGTCACACCAACAAAGAAATTTCTGAAAAGTTGTTTATCAGCTTGCGTACTGTTGAAACTCATAAAACAAAAATTATTTCCAAGTTAAACATGAAGTCTTATGTAGATTTGATCAAGTATGCCATTAGAAACAAACTTTGCGATTTATAATTTGTCATTCTCTCATAGTTTATCGTGATTGAGTTATCTAAGAAATCAGTCGCGTTTGTATTATTCCCTCATTTACCGTATTTTGGAAAAAAAGTTGTACTTCTTTCATTGTTGTGTAAGTTATATGGTTTGTTTTTCGTAAAAAGTCAAAATCTTTTTTCCGTCATTATTGATTCACTTTTTTGTACTCAAACTATTACGAAAAATAAGTGATTCACTAATCCCCGTTTTAAGCATTTCGCGTATGGTTTTCAGTTAATCACTGTTTCATGACGGTATAATTAATTATACCTTTATGTCCTTATAATATAATAAATAAAGAAATTAATAAAAAATGTAAGTTCTAAATAATCAATAAGTTGTATAAATAACAAAACCATAAATATGAAAAATTTTAACACTTTTTTTTGTAAGCAAAATAAGGTTGTTTTTTCTATGATGGCATTTAGGAGATGCAGTCTTTTTATTTTGTTTTTTGCTGTTTTGTATTTTCTTACAGTACAGAATTTACCTGCCCAAAACATCAAACATTTTGATGAAGTTTTAAATGCGTTGTCAACCTCTGATCAGGATCAGGCAAAAGCAGATGCCTCCCATTTTAAAAGTCTGATTTATGATGTTCAGCCCAGGTTGTATATCGACAAAAACGGATTTAAAAACAGCAGCGATTCACGCCCCGTTTGTGTTACAACCGATCCCCAATCCTATGAACTTTTATACGAAACCAACCCGCTGTTCGAGCAGGTTGAGTTAATAACAGTGAACATCTTAAATGCGCGAGATCTCAATTTCATTTTCGATATGACACGACTTAAAAGTTTTTCAAAATTAAAATATGTTTATTTTTTATGCAATTATAATTGCGATCCTGCCTTAATCAGGCTGCAATGGCCAAACCTTGCCGGCAGCGTAATTGTTTTTTATCAAATATCCTTACCCGAATAATATTATGTAGTACAAATTCAATACCCCCCTTGCCATGAATCATATAAATATTACCCCGGTTATTACAAGCGCAGTCAGACGTGGCTTGTTAGTTGTTGCAGTGTTGATTTGCAACAATTTTTTTGTAAATGCCCAGGTACAGAAAGCATTTACTCAGCGTACTTCAGTTTATACGCCTACCAAAACGATATATAATATCAAAGGCGATTTTACCATGATAGGTAACACCAATATGACACTTGAAGATTACGAAGATGACAGGCTCAACAGCAACAACGTCATGATAAAGGTTGATGCCGACAGCGATCCGTCGACCATCAATTCCTCCATGGCGACTCTGGTATTTTCGAGCGAGAATGGTGCCATACCGGAATGTTCAAATATTATATATGCGGGGCTATACTGGACAGCCAGAACAAATAGCTCTGTGACTACTACAGAGAAACGCGCCATAAAATTGAAAGGCCCTGGATCAGGCAGTTATACTTCTTTCAATGCGGCAGTGACGGATATTCAGTATCCTGGTGATAATTATATGTATGCTGGTTACATTGAAGTAACCGATTATGTGCGTGCGCATGGAGTCGGACAATACTGGGTTGCCGATATGGCACTTACCACTGGTAATGGCGGTTCTACCGGATATTATGGTGGCTGGGGCATGATAGTGGTGTATGAAAACTCAAAAATGAAATGGCGGGATGTTACCATTTTCGACGGCTATGCCTATGTGGTTGGAAATACTTCTGTGTATTACGACTTACCTATAAGTGGTTTTACTACTGTACAATCCGGGCAGGTAGATATGAAATTGGGATTGATGGCCGGTGAAGGAGATGTGGGCATTTATGGGGATTATTTCCAGATTCGTAAAGTTAGCGATGCTACGTGGATGAGCCTCAACCATGGCGGAAATGCCACAAACAACTTTTTTAACAGTTCAATATACACCGGTGGCAATACCCGCAATCCGAACCTATTAAACAATACAGGGATGGATGTGAGCATGTTCAACATCCCTAATCCCAGCAATACTGTGATAACCAATAATCAGACTTCAACAACTTTCAGGTACGGATCAACTCAGGATACCTATATTATATTTTGTATTGCCATGGCAGTAGATGCTTATGTTCCTACGCCGGAGGGATTGATTTCTGTTAACAGCATAGGAGGGTCGGCCCCGTCGGTTCCGCCGGTTGCTTTACCCGGTCAGGAAATAGAATATAAGGTTGAAATAAAGAACAAAGGGACAGAGCCAATCATCAATACGAGAATTGTCATTCCGATGCCATACAGTGCCTCGTATGTCAGTTGCTCCGGCGTTGTCAATTTTACACCCTTACCAACACCAAATAATCTTTACTTTGACCCGACCCTGGGTGCAACAGGATCAATTGTCTGGGATTTCGGCACCCTGCCTTTACCCGCCGATCCCAATACTGTGCTGGCAACTCTTACTTTCAGAATAAATGTAACCACAAACTGCAAAATTCTGATGAATCCAAATTGTCCGCCAGATGTTCCTATTTATGGTACTTTCAGCGGGACGGGAGCTACCAGCTCGACCAGCTTCACGGGATACCACTTTATCCAGGGTTTTCAAACCTCTGGTTTATGCCAGGGGGAGCCGATCTATGATCCTATTCATGTAGCTATTGATGCTGCTGACTATATCGCGGAGCATTGCCAGGGCACTCCGGCAGAAATAGCACTTACCTATTGTAATGTTGGCACAACCATACCTGTAACAGAAGTTTTGGGTAATTTTCCGCCGGGTTCCCGATTTTATGACTCTTATCCCGTAACTTCTTCTTCAATAGAATATACCATTAGTAATCCTTTTCCAGCTACTTCCGGTACTCATACATATTATGCTGTTGTTCCGGGAATAATTGATTGTTACTTTATTTTTACCATTACTGTAACAAATATAACGACAGTGCCATCTGTGTCTCCGTTATCCTATTGCCTTGGGCAGGCAGCAGTACCACTTACCGCTACGGCAACAAATCCTTCGTATTTATTATACTATTATACATCTCTTTCTTCTTCAGAAATTCCGCAGATGTCTATTACTCCATCCACTGCGGCTGTCGGTTCCACCACCTATTATGTTGCCGAAGGTGTGTCGGCATCTTGTATCAGTCCCAACAGGGCCCCCTTGGTTGTAACTGTTAATCTGCTACCGGTTGTAACAGTAACAGGCAATTCTCCTGTTTGCGTGGGAAGTAATCTTTTCCTGGTAGAAAATGGGGGCGAAGCTACCTCCTGGAGTTGGACAGGCCCAAATGGTTTTACATCAACCAACGATACGGCTATTATCCTGGGAGCGGGATTGGCAAATGATGGGATTTATACTGTAACTATCAGCAACGGAATTTGTTCAAACAGTGCCAGTATTAATGCCGATGTGAGTATGGATCCTATCGTGGTTGAGGATTGCCCTGATGATATCACGGTTTGCGCAGATACTATGTACGGTGGAGAACTAGGCGCTTTTGTGGATTGGGATATTCCTGATTTCAGTATGAACTGTATGGCAGGGCTGCCTGGTAGCTCAAACAACTTTGTGATGGGCTTTGAACTGCCTGAAGTTAAGTGGGCATGTTGGGAATTTAATAAAGTGCAAAGAATTGGCCCAACCGTTGTGAACCTATGGCAGTCTACAGGGACAGGGAATCCGCACATATTAACTCCTTCTGTATATATAGAGCCTCCGTTGTCAGTTGAAATGGATATTATTTGTGAACCGGGCCGTAATTTCACCTGGTCAGTATATCTGGTCAGGGGGGTGACGGAATCTTTTGCCGGCAGTGTTTATGTGAATACCAGCGGACATTATTCTGTGGCCATTCCTGGAAGTTTTGCCTCAGATATCTATCGGTTGAAATTTGTTTTTTCCGGCAACGGAAATAATAAATGTGCTGTTGATAACATATATTTCGATGGCATCCTGATGGATCTTGGTGACTGCGTGGGTGGGATAGAATTTAATGTTACCGGGCCGATTCCCGGGTTCTATTCCTGCGGCGACACAAATTTGGTTTACACTGCAACCTATACGCCTCCTGTGGGGACTCCGCTCACTGAAACATGCAGTTTTATTGTTAATGTGGAATGTGTTTCGGCTCAGGTTACGTCTGTTCACAACACTACCTGTTCATTAAATAATGGCTCCATTACGATCACTGCCCAGTCCAACGCTTCGGCGCATAATTTTGAATACCTCGTTAATGGAGGTATCTGGACAGCATTTGGCGCAGGAAATTCTACCGTAACAATTTCAAATCTTCCTGCGGCAACCTATCAGATAAATATCAGGGAACTTGGCCATGCGGGTGATTGTGAGATTCTTGACCCGTTGACGGCTGTTGTGGGTATTACTGTAGACACTGTACGTCCTGTAATTTCATGCCCCGGTAATATAAATTTGGTCGGGTGCAGTACCGATGTTATTACAGGATTGGTTTATTCTGAGACTGTTGTTCCAATTTCAGCCGGTCAATTTGCCTCGGCAGGAGGAAGCGCTTCAGATAACTGCGGGATAGTTTATTATTCATATCAGGATTCAAAAACCGGTAACTGCCCGATTGTCGTTTCAAGGATTTTTACAGTAAGAGATCTAGCCGGAAACACAAAAACGTGCACACAGACAATTCAGATAATTCATAACACCCCCCCTGTTGTGCCATCTAATGGCTCTGCTGTTGTTTACTGCCTCTCTGCTGCAACAGCGCCAACGCTGCCCACGGTAACAGATGCCTGTGGAAATCCTGTAAATGCAGTTTTGGTATCCATAGTTACATTACCAGACCCGATGACCTGCGAGGGGACCAGAGCTTATACCTATAGATTTACCGATTGTGCAAATTTAAGTACTGACTGGGTATTCACTTACACTATAGAACGTGAAGACTTTACTATGCCCGCCAACCCTGCGCCACAGGTAGTTGCCTGTGCCGCTGATCTGACAGCCCCGACTTTGCGAGTCATCACCGATAATTGCGACAATATACTGACACCTACCGGCCCGGTAATCAGCACGATACCGGCGTGTGAGGGCAATGTTACGTATACATACACTTATACCGATTGCGAAGGCAACCATCACGATTGGGTATACACTTACACCATCGAACGTGAAGACTTTACTATGCCTGCCAACCCTGCACCACAGGTAGTTGCCTGCGCAGATGACCTGGCCGCCCCGAATTTGCCTGTCATCACCGATAATTGCGGCACAATCCTGACACCCACCGGTCCGGTAATCAGCACGATACCGGCCTGCGAAGGCAATGTAACCTATACCTACACTTATACCGATTGCGAAGGCAACCACCACGACTGGGTTTACACTTACACCATCGAAC
>JAGNBV010000013.1 GCA_018004645.1 Bacteroidales bacterium | reverse complement strand
TTTCCCATCATAATTTGCAGGTTTTTATGCTATAAAGGTACAAATTCCTGCAAATATAAATACAAAAAAATTACTACATGTTATTGACATTCAATTGTTTATAACTATTTTAAGGAGCGACTATATAGGTACAGGTTATGCCCCTGATGCAGGAGGCCTGACCGATGAACTCTGGGAATACACCCCATCAACAGCAGCAATAAATGAAAATCAGATAGAAAACAAAATCGATATTTTTCCGAACCCAGCAAGGGACCATATTAATATCTTTATTCCACAAAAAGTTAAACTGGAAATTATAAATATCGATGGGCAAGTTGTTAAGACAATCTATAATAATGAGAAAGAGATAACCATCGAACTGGGAGATCTGTCAAGAGGGGTTTATATGGTAAAAGCAAATACCGGCGGTGAGGTTTTGAGAAAAATATTTATAAAAGAATAATCGAACCAGTATTTGACATCTAAGGTCTCGTGTGGTAACAAGCCAAACAAGAAGCCTGGTTGGCGGGTAATCCGGCACGCGACAAAGTTTATAAAAGCAGTACGATTGAGGTTTTAGTTTTTTAAAGTAGGTGCTTATCCCCACACTGAGGACCCTTTGGGCGGCTAACAGACAACATAAGGGAAGAAACCCAGGTATAAAATAGTTTTTAAGTTTGCAAAACAACATAACATCCGCTTGTATGGGACTCTGCCGGTGGCTGGCAACTCCTGTTTCAAAGGTGATTTGTGTTGGCAAAAACCGTTTTATAGCAAAGAAAAATGTCGGTTTTATAGTGCTTGTAATGTAACATCATATATCCGTCGGGCAAATCTGTTGTCTTTGCAAAAATATTGTAAATCAGTCTGTTAATACAAATGAAATTAGTTATCAACAATGGGGAAATATTAAAATCTCCTTTGTATTTTAGCATTATGAAACAAGAGCTAATAAAAAAAATAGAAAACATTATCACCCAGGTTAATGTTGATGAAGATCTGGTGGTTTTTCAACTCCAAGAACTGCTGCGTGAAAATGAATTGGAAAAGATAGTGCTCAAGGAGTCTAAAAGCCTGTCAAATTTGTATGCCGCAAAGATGAGTAACATCCGTAAGCCGGATTGGAAGGATGGCCAAATAAAATCAGGATTCACAGAACTCGACAAATTGTTGGGCGGATTTACTCCGGGCGAATTGGTTGTGGTGGGAGGCCGTCCGTCTATGGGGAAGACCATGCTTTTAGTAAATCTGTCTTTGCATATTTCTAAGCAGGTGCCGGTTATTTTTTATTCTTATGAACTTTCCGAAGACCTGCTGGCTACGCGCTTTATATCGATACTTTCCCAAATCCCGCCCGATTCGATTGCGAGGCGAAAACTGGAGAATTACGAAATTGAAGCGTTGTCATCCATTGAAAAAAAGATAAAGAGCCATAAAATTTACATTAACGATTGTGTCAGTAAATCGATTACTTCGTTGAAGGCACAATGCCAGAAACAAATTGAGGAATACGGAGCAAAGGTCATTGTTATTGATTACCTGCAGATGATGAGCCATCCCCGCTTCCGAAGCCACCGGGAGTACGAAATCAGTTACATAATAAGGGAAATCAAGAATATTGCAAGAGATTACAATGTTTGTGTTATTGTAAGCAGCCAGTTGAGCAGAGAAGTGGAGAAAAGGCCGGGGCCAAAGCGGCCGATATTGTCTGACCTGCGCGATAGCGGATCCATAGAACAGGAAGCCGACAAAGTCATATTTGTGTATAGGCCAGAATACTATTGTATAACGGAAGACGAAATGGGAAACAGCACCAGTGGCCTGATGGAGCTCATTGTTGCCAAGAACAGAAGCGGCTATGATGGAGACGTATTTCTGAAGTTGAATAGAAGTTCTATGGTTTTAGAGGATTTTAGCGGCTTTACCGAAGATTTTCAGTTTTTCAAGGAACGATTGGACGAAATTGACGAACCACCATTTTAAAATACCGGGCCGTTGCCTTAAGATTATGATAGCACTATTTAAAGCACTGAGGCTGTGTTCCTGCAGCCCATCAGAAGATGGAAGCAATAATGATCGCTATTTACTGCGATGCTCACTGCGTTCCGCTTCTCATAAATAGCGACATTAAGAGATAATCAGCAACGGCCTTTTTTTTCGTTATGGGCAGAATAGAAAAAATACAACAGTTTGTTCAAAAAGAAAGAACATTGATACAAAAGTATCACTTCGAAGGACTTTATCTGAATAATATAGTTTTACAGCAATTTACCCGCCATGAATTAAATGCCTTATTTATTCTCACCGTTAAAAAACCACTTGAGCTTGTAAAGATTTTTAATGTTTCATTTTGTATGCTCGAGGAGCAGATTAACCATCCGGCATACAGGTACTTTACCTTGCCAAAAAAGAATGGGGGCTCACGGGATATCTATGCCCCCTCCGTGAAATTAAAATCAATACAGCAGTGTTTAAACTATTATTTTCAGGCTTATTATTTATTTATCAAGCCTGAAGAGGTGCACGGCTTTGTCATCAATCCGCATTACCTGGGCAAACGATGCAATATTGCCGAAAACGCTAAAGCACATGTCAAAAAAAAGTATGTACTGAACATCGATCTGCAGGATTTTTTCCCGAATATCAAAGCAAAAAGGGTTAAAGAAACTTTTTTATCTCCGGTCTTTAATTTCAATGAACAGATAGCTACTGCTTTAACGCTGTTAACAACATATAAGGGTTTGCTGCCGGCAGGCGCTCCTACCTCTCCGGTGATTTCAAACTTTATTTGCCTGAAGCTTGATAAGGAACTGAAATATTTTTCAGAATTAAATGATCTCACCTACACACGTTATGCCGATGACCTGACCTTTTCATCAAATCATGAGATACCTGGCGATATGATACTCGATATCATCTGCATTATCCATAGAAATGACTTCAGAATTAATGAAAAAAAACTACGGTTAAAGCCATCAAACCGTAAACAGACCGTTACCGGCATCACGGTCAACCAAAAAGTTAATGTGGACCGTAAATTATTAAAAAAAACACGCGCCATGATTCACGACCTGGGTACGCATGGTTTGTATGCCGCCACAAGCAGGCATTTCAAGGTTGCTGAAGATAAAAACTCATCCCTGAACGCCAAATTTATCAGACGCCTCCAGGGGTATATCAATTTCATCGGGCAGGTCAGGGGCAGGGATGACGCCGTTTATCTCAAACTAAAAACTACTTACCTAAGTTTGTTTTCTTTTCAAACGGAAGATTTTTGTTAATCCAAAAACAAGCACAGGAGCCTGCGATCCTGTCTGAATGGCTCGCCAGACTATAACTTTATTAGGGTAATCAGAGTTGCCAGTTTTTTTATATCAAGCGGCAACTAGTTAACCGGGGAAAAAGCAGCGCTAAAGACTATTCCGGCCTTTTCAATGAACCATTTTCAAAATCAGGTGTTGCGATTTATTGGTACCGCTAAACTCCAGCCTGAACGAATACATTCCCTGAGGGAGGTCTTTCCCGGTGAAGGTTACAGTATGCTTCCCGGCATCCATAGGTTCATTCACCAATTCGGATACCAGTTCTCCCAACGTATTGAACACACTGATTTTTACCACCCCGCTTTCCGGCAGGCTGTAGGTCAGGATAGTGGATTCGCTGAAAGGATTGGGATAACCCGAAAACTCAAAGCCTGCATCGGTGCTGCTTCCCTGAACAAAAAGCTTTGGCATGATAAGATAAGCATCGTCAAACTCCCGCCCATACTGGTTGCCGATTACCCCGGTACCGTTCAGGTAAAAAGGAAGCTCCCCGGCGCCCTGGTGTGTCAATGCTTGAAATCCCAGCGTGATAAGTTTGTCATTGGTTTTTACATCGAAAAAATTACTGCTCGCATACACCACACGGATAATACCGTCCACATCTGTTACCAGCAAATCGTCATTGGCGGTAAGAATGTCTTCAAAAGCCGGATTGATTTTTACGGGAATGTTTTTGTTTTCTGACCCGGGCATGGCGGCGCTTACCAGCTTATAATCCTTGTTGGGGTATGCCAATTCCAGTCCTAAAGCCGCAAAATCCTCTATTTGTGTACTTGTCCTCAGGGGGACTTCAAAATATTCTTCACGGGTTGTTGTTATCATTTCATCAGAAACCCGGATGATATTCGCCGGTAAAACTTTGGCTGTGCCCCAGGTGATTACGGAATCTTTGTATCCGGTGCTTGAAGCATTATAATCGCCATAGCAAATTGTTTTCAAATTGATGTTCAGGTCGGCGGCAACCACGCTAACAGCGGTATCCAGGGCCACCCAGTTTCCTCTTGGGAAGTTGCCTGTGCTCAGGTTGGGCAACCCTACCTTAGCCTTCATTCTGGCAATATCCAAAGAGTTTATTGAAGCATTGTTATCCACATTGGCGGCTTTCTTGTGTTTGACAGTAAAACTTCTGGAGGGATCCGAGGTCGTGTCGTGGCCGACCAGGTATAATAACATGGCGATGTCGATGGCGTTAATGTCATTGCCCCACTGCATGGTGTCGGCAGTGAATTTGTCGTAAGAAAGTATATAATTTCCGCTGGAAATGTTGTTTATCAAATAATTTCCTTGGGTGTCGCTGGTGTCTCTGGCCATTTCCGTCCCTGTCGAAGCATTTTTCAATACTACAATAACTTTTCCGATGTTGTAGATTGCGTTATTATAGGTGGGCATAGAAGGGGCGGGGTTGCCGGCAAAGGCTTTGCCCAGATAGCGGGTTTTGCCGCTGATGGTATATTTAACCTCGGCCAGGGTCACGGTAACCGACTGATAGCTGGTATCGCTCGAGCAACTGTTGGTGGCTATCAGCCTTACGTTATAGGTGCCGCTGGCAGCATAGGTATGTGCCGGACTGGTGGTCGTGCTGGTGGCACCGTCGCCAAAGTCCCAGGAGTACGTGCTGCTGTTTGCCGATGTATTGGTAAACGTAACAGTTGCAGCGTTTTGTGAAAACGTAAACTGGGCAACCGGCGCTGGCGTCACTGTAGCGGTAACTTCGGTGCGGAGGCTTGTACAGCTGGGCAGTTCCACTTCCCAGTCATAAAAGAAATAGTAATAAATTTCAGAGCCCGCGGTATTTGAGGTAATGCTGACCACGTCAGGAAGTGTGATTGGGTAAGTGCCCGTGGGCACGGTATTGTCCCTCATAAGGTAACTGTTGGCAGGGGCTGTCAGCCGGAGGTCCGTGCCGGCCGGAACACTGATGTTTAGCGTGATACGGCTTTCACCTGTGGGGACGTTGTTTACGGTAACCGAACTGAGGGTAGTATTGGAAGAGTTTTTTAAAGTTACCGTCTTGGAAGCCGCAGCTGAGGCTACTGACCGGACTTTTACCGATTTTAAAACAAATGGCTGAAGTGCGGTAAATATCAGGCCTTGTTCGGCAGATATATTGGAAGTGTTGGCCTGTACGATGTATGTCAGGCCGGTATAGGCAGTACCTCCCGTTGTTGTTTGAACATAATAGTTTGTGGTCGAGTTGAGCAAGGGTGTGGTGAAGCTGTTTCCGGTATAAATGCTTGTTGTGCCGGTGGGTGTGTTGAACCAGTCGAGGGTGCCGCTTCCGCTGGCGTTCAGCTGTGCCGTCGTTCCCGGGCATATCGTAGCTCCTGTCGCCATAGGGCCTTCAGGCATATCAATGGTGATATAGTTTGTCCTTATTAACGAGTCGGTACCGTATGGGTTAGTAGCCTTGAGTTTGACAGTGTATATGCCGTTTGCAGTGTATGTGTGTGTTGGGTTTTGTATTGTAGAGGTCTGTCCGTCACCAAAATTCCAAAGCCACGAGGTAGGTGTGTTTGTTGACTGGTCAGTAAAATTAATAGTTCCCGAACAACTTGAAGTTACATTGGCAGTAAAATTTGCATCGGGAGGGACTACACTGCTCGTACAGGTCCATTCCACGGAGAAGCCCGAGCCGACAACATAATTGTCGCTGTACTGCCTAAGGGTAATGGAGCCTCCTGTGGAAGTTATCGGGCCGGGTATGGTTGTCCCGGTGAACGGGCTTCCCGCTACCTGTGCCGAAGCGGTTGTAGGTCCGTCGTAAACGTACAAATAATCATAGTCTGCTTCGAAGTTGAATGAAGTAAAAGTCAGCGTCACAGATGAAGCACTGGTGGGTGCAATGGTGATGGTCCCGTCGGTGAGGTTGCCGTAATCGCTGCACAGGCCGCTGTCGTATAACCTGCCGTTGCAGCTTGTCTGGGTGGTTCCGCTGCCGCTGGTTGGCAAGGATACTTCGCAGGGATAGGAAGGGCCCACGGTGATAAAACTTGTCTTGGTGATGGAATCGGCGCCGCAGGTGCCTCCATAGGTAACTAATTTGACATTATAAGCGCCGTTGCTGGTATAGGTATGCGAAGGTGCTGCCACGGTGCTCGTGCTGCCGTCGCCAAAATACCACAGGTAGGTGTTGCCGCTGGTACTAAGGTTGGTAAACTGAACGGTAAAAGGTGCCGCCGAACATTGTGCCGTAGGGCAGGCTGTGAAGTCGGCATCCACGTTGGTGGCTGAGTAGGCGGCGCCTACACCCACCGCATACCAGGCATTGGTAGTGGAGATCATTTCCTGTGAACAACCCCCGTAAAGGTCGGTACAGGCTTGCAGGGTATAGGTGCGGGCATCGGCATATTGTGATGTGTTGGTCAGGTAAACCGTCAGAGCCCTGAAAGCAATCTGCTCGGCTTTGGCCATAGTAATGGCGGTAACATTGTAAGCATTGCCGTTGTCATTGGTGCCGGAGCCACCCTGGCTTAAAAGGTAAAACCAAAAATTCAACACGCCTGAGTTGTAATGTACGCCTCCATTATCGCCGCTGCCGGTGTACCAGTTAGTTCCCTGATATGTGTCCGGCTGGTCGTAAAGGTTGGGATTCGACATGCTTCGGAAGGCTTCACCGATTTGTTCTCCAATAGTCCAGTTTCCGCTTTGCGAAGGCGGCTTTGCATAAAATTCAATGCCGGTTCCGAAAATATCACTGAAACCTTCGTTGAGGGCTCCCGATTCATAAGAATAATCAAGGTTGGCGGTGTATTCGGTGAGGCCGTGTGTTATTTCGTGACCGCAGATGTCGAGCGTTGTCAACGGGGTATAGGTGGCATCACCATCGCCGTAAGTCATCCTGGTGCCGTCCCAAAAGGCATTGACATAATCGACATCGTAATGAACATAGCTGACAAGTTTTAAGCCGGCGTTGTCAATGCTGTTCCTTCCAAATATATTGTAAAAGTAGTCATAGGTCATTTCGGTTCCCCAGTGAGCATCGCGGGCTACTTCATCCTGATAAGTGTTAGTTCCGGTCCAGTTGTTGTCGGCATCCGTGAAATCAACAGCCGAGCTGTAATTGGTTCCGGTGTTCAAATCGTAGGTTTCAATGCCCAGGCCACGGGAAGTTTCTCTCAGCCGGTATGTTGATCCGGTGTAATCGGTGGTAATAGTCCTGGTATTGCTGTATTTGGTGGCTGCCGAACCGGTGGCGTTCGACAGGATGTCGTTGTTTTCGGTATGAATTCGTTGTAATGTAAAGATTACCTGTCCTGTAGCGGCATCAACAAAAATCCACTGACGGCTCACCGGCTGATGGGCATAGATATCGAATTTGTAAGCAAGCCGGTAGTTATTCCCTTTATGATTTTGCTCTGCCGGTATCAACACTAATATTCCCTGTGGATAATACGTGGCGTTTTCGTCGTTCATTATTTCTTTTAATAAGCGTTCCTCGCCGGGTAACTGCCATTTATACGTGTTGGCGCCAACATATTCAATAGCTTTTTCCAGGGCTTGTGCTTCCGTAATGGTTGCGGTGGCGGCCACATCAAGTTTGCCGAATAACTGCCCGTTCATGCTTTCAATCCTGTTGTTTTTTACATGAATGATAAAAACATTGGAATGGATAGGATAGCCCTTGTAGGTTTGTTGATAACGGTAATGCGTGAATCCACTGTCATCATTTTCGGAACGTAAATGCACCATGTCGAAATCCTGACTGATTTTAAAATGATCCTTTAGCTAGGCTCGCAAATCCTTAAACGCTGGTTCTGACCCTTTCGAAAACCTGATAAATGTTGGAATATCAAGGAGCGTATCTTTCACAATCATATCTGTCCCTGGAATCAGCGACCGAGCCTCACTTCCGTTAAATGTCTGGGATGTCACGGTCAAAGCCATGATCAGAAAAAAACTACAAAGGAATATTTTTTTCATATAATTGAATTTTTCAATTTCGAGCGAATCTTACAAATTTAACCTTTTGATTTGGTGTTTTGAGCCTCTTAACATTAATTTAACAGCATAAACGGATGCGATTTGATGACAAACGTCAACTTTTTCGAAATTATATGGCCCGATAATCATTCATCAAAGGCCCCGCTGACGATAATTTTAGAGGATTTATTGGACCACCACAACGATACCTTTGTACTTGTGTTTTATACCTTTTAGATCGGCTACCTGAACTACATAGGCAAAAACCGACTGCACTCCTTTGCTGTAGTCGTAGGCATTATTATAGGTTCCGTTCCATCCTTCGTTGATATCTTCGGTATAAAACAACATTTTTCCCCATCGGTCATAAATGGCCATAAAGTAGTTTTTTGTGTCCCAACCAACGCCAAGCGGCTTGAATTCTTCGTTGTCGAAATCATCATTTGGGGTAAAACTGTTGGGGATCCACACTGTGAACAAAGGATTGATATAGATTGTGCCCCGGGCAGTGTCCTTGCATCCTTTGGTATCTGTTACGATCATTGTTACGAGGTACGATCCTGTATCAGCATACGAATGGTTGGCCGGAATTCCTGAAAAATCTGTGCTGTCGCCAAAGTCCCAATACCAGTTTGTAATGTTGCCCCAGGATTGGTCAAAGAAAAACACAGGGCCATCATCCAGCACGGGGCTTTCCGGTTTATAATAAAATGCTGCTTCGGGGCCGGAGGCTACATTAACAGTTACCGAAGTGCTGCCGGAGCATCCGTTATAGCCGACAGTAACGATGTAAGTGCCTGCGGCCAGCCCTGTAGCCGTTTGTGTATATTGAGGAGGTACCGTATTCCAGATAAAGTTGTACCCCGGCCCCGAAACTTCCACTGTGGCCGTACCGTCGTGGTTTATACAGCCTGTATTGGTGGAAGAGGCTGTCACGCTTAAGGACGGATCGATGCTGACCGACACCGAGGAGGTGGAGGAACAGCCATTGTATGTTACCGTAACCACGTAGGTAGTGGCGGTGGTTGGGTGAACCACAAAAACTGAGTCGTATGAGGGCGGGGTGGTGTTCCACAAATAGGTGCCTCCTCCTGTTGCCGTTAAGGTAACGGGGTTTCCGGGACACACATTGCCCGGAGTTGCCGTTGCTGTAACAGGCAAAGTGCTTATAACAGTGATGTTTATTGATGCGCTGCCTGTACACCCGCTGCCATCGCTGACCGTCACGGAATAGGCGCCTCCTGTGCTCACGGTGGCGGTTTGTGAGGATGTTCCGTTTGACCATTGGTAGGAGGCATATCCGCTACCTGCATCCAGAACAGTGGAGGTTCCCGGACAAATGTTGGTTTGCCCTGTGATAGAGGGAGTAATCTGGCTGGCTTGCGTTACGGAAATGGAAGTGCTGCCTGTGCAACCGCCATCGGATACGGTGACGGAATAGGTTCCGCTGGCCGAAATGGTGATGGTTTGGGTGGTGGCCCCCGATGACCAGGAATAGCCGGCATAAGGCCCACCGGCATCCAGGGTGGCTGAGCTGCCTGCACAGATGGTTGTGGGGCCGGCAATCACCGGTGTGAGGTTCGACGCAGAGGAGATGGTAATGGTTGTCGTTCCCTGGCAGTTGTTGGCGTCAACAACTGTTAGTGTATAAGTTCCCGCGCCCAGCCCGGTAAAATTTTGCGGCCCGCCAACATCGTTAAAGGTAGCAAATGTTGTGGCTCCAAGAGTTAACGTATAGTCATAAGGTCCGTCACCTCCGCTGGTTGTTGCCGTGAAACTGCCGTTGGTGGCTGTCCCGCATACGTTAACAATGTTGGATGTGGTGATGGTGAGTGTGGGGCAGGGACTGCAAGCCGGCAGTGACGCCAATGAACTGATGATGGCAGAATCGCCATTGGAGTCAATAACGCGTATCGGCCAGGTGCCCGGAGGTGTAACGGTGGTTCCGGTGGCAAAGGTTACCCATCCGCCTGGAGCCGTGCAGGTGGTTACAGGCATCATGCCATTCATACACATCCCCATCAGCGAGTTCCAGGTATAACCGCACGACTGGCATTCGGCCTGGTTGGTAATTGTGATGGTGCCTCCGGCATTATATTGCTGCCAACTGTAGGGAGCCGTACCTCCCGATACCGTCATGTCGCCGTTAAGCTCCTGACATACATTTAGAGGCACACAAGGGCTTACCACAATGGTTATCGAACTCGAACCACAGGGAAGCGTATAGGTAATGGTGTGCGTGCCGGCGCCTGCAGAGGATGGGTTAAAGACTCCCGTACTTGGGTCTACTCCAGTGCCGCTCCAGGTGCCTCCCGGAGTTTCGCAGATAAGCGTCACCGGCGAGTCGGTGGAACAAAACGGCCCGGCAGGGCATATGGTGGTGTTGCAGCAAATCAGTGCAAAAGGAGCACATGCCGACATATTAATCGATTGCACATAGCCTGTCCTCGAAGTGCTGGAAGAGTTTCCGGTAGCGCCGCAGACAACCACATTGCCACCGGGAGCAACCACCACGTCAAAAACAGCAAAAGGCAGTGTAGTTTGCGATAACTGGTTAAGGTTTGCGTCGTACTTGATTACCCGGTCGCCGGAACCCACATACACATTGCCGCAATCGTCAACGGCTATTCCGCTGTTGCCGGGCTGATTGAAATTGGTCATGGCCACCGAAGAAGAAATTCCTCCGGGTATAGTGACCGTGGTTAAAACAGAGCCATCGGCCAGCGAACGTTTGTGAAGAGTGGTTCCATTCTGGGTATAGACAAAGTTATTATTTGCCCTGACGGAACGTATGCCGGAATTACTGTTATTAGGACGGTAATTTTCACATTTGTAAGAAAAGTTATATCCTGAAATATGTTTAAAAACAGGGCCGTTGGAAGAACAGAGGTTCATATTTTGTGTGATGGCACCCACAGAGTCCAACGTGAGGAAATAGTACTTAGCATCTCTGGAAGAAGATAACGCACGTACTTCGTTGGGTTCGGTAACCGGCATTCCCAGAAGAGTGTAAGTCCTGCTTTTAGCCACATTAACTAACGAGATAACACTCCCGTTAGAGGTGTTGATGTCGAAGATCACACCATGGCTGTTGGCGGTTATTAATGGATCCACACGTGTGCCGCCTACGATCAGCTTGGTCTGGTCGCAGTTGAAGGCAATCATCCAGTATTCGTCCATAGCGCCGCCGTTGGCGCTCCACACCATGGAGCCAGAGGAATTTACTCTTTGTATGACCGCCTCCGAGCCCGAAGTAATATACGAGTTGCCGTTTTGGTCGGTAGTAAGCGTTCCCAGCCAATTGTTGGCGGTGTCCCAGGGGGTGTTATATGTCCATTGCAATACGCCGGCAGCACTCCATTTCTGTAACTTCATAGGCATATCTCCACCGATGGTGTAAATATTACCCGCACCATCTTTATCCAATTCCCATACTCCGTTGGAATTGGCCAGTGTGGGCGTTTGTACCCAGGGGTCTATCACCACTTTTTGGTTGTGGTCGTAGTCCCCCAGCACAAAGGAAACTTCGTTGTTGTACAGTTGAAAATGCGAGGATATCGGCGTGTTGTTTCCGCTATAAAAACTCACAGGAGCGTGTTCAGTAATATCACCATAAATGGTTGCAATCTTCAGATTTCCATTTTTGTCAATAAAAACAGAAGAATCGGTAACAAATTTCATCCTGACCTTGCTGATATCGGCGCCGGGATGTAATACCAGCGCATATTTGATACCTGATTCGGGATGAAAAACGTATTCCACATCAATGGCCGGATAGAGGTTTTTGTAAGTGATTTTTTTATATCCCTTGATGTTTCTGATGTCGTAATAACTTTTTCTGTCCCGGCTCAACATGGAGTAAGTGTGATAATCGGGGCTCAGGTTTTCCGGGATTATTTGCGGGTCGGGGTTTGCTCCCTCCCAGGTCATATATACAAAATCGCTTACCACCAGTCTTTTTGGCTGGGTGGTATCTCCTTTTTTGCGGTTTTTATTTTTTATTTTGGTATCGAGGCGATAGGTGAGTCCTTCTCTGGTGAAAAATACCTGCACGGCGGTATGGTCCACAGCGTATAAAATCTGTGAGTCCGGCTTTTTATCCCTGCCATCAAACTGGCCTTTGTTTTCAATAAATACTTTTGGATAGTTCCATTTGACAGACCAGTCCTGCGCCTGTCCATACCCTTTTGCATGAAAGAACAGACTAAGGGCCAGCAGGGAAAAAAGTTTCAGGAAAACCAAAGGATAACTTCTGTTTTTTTTCAGGAGCATACTTACGATGGTTTGTTGGTGCATGATTGAAAATGGTTTTGTTTGTTTGATGAATGTTTTATATAATTTGTTTCACAAATGCCTTACCTTAGCAGGGTAACGGTTCCTGAAATGTCATATTCAACCTCATCGGTTCCCACTGCCTGTATAATAAAATAATAGACGCCATCGGCGGCGGCAGCGCCTCCTTTTGTTTTACCGTCCCATCCCTCGTTAATGTCAGTCCACTCAAAAACCTTTTTGCCCCAGCGGTTGTAAATGGAACATGAAAAAGTTTTTATTTCTTTGGCATCCATGATAAATTCGTCATTATGCCCGTCGTTATTTGGGGTAAATACGTTTGGGATAGTCATTCTGGAAGGTTTAGCCACATCAATTATCATCGTGGCAGTATCCTGGCAAAAATCCGGTGGGCCGGAAGAAACAATTAGTGTTACAGTGTACGTTCCTGTGGAATCGTAGGTATGTAAGGGGTTTTCATCCGTTGAAAAGTCGCCGTCGCCAAAATTCCAGTACCACTGCACTGCTCCGGTGCCGGTGTGTTCGAAGAAAACATTCAGCGGTACGCTACCCGACGAGGGATCTGCTGTAAAATCGGCACTGATGGGCACCGCCGAGCCAACGATGGTAGTGGCCGTATTGTTGCATGAATTGGAATCGGTAACGGTTACTGTATAAGTCCCGGCACAAAGTCCATGGATGACAGCGGAATCCTGGCCATTATTCCATGCATAGGCATAGGGGCTGTCGCCGCCCGTTACAAGGGCCGTAACCGATCCGTTGCAACTATTAGAGCATTGTTCATCCTGAGGGGTGAGTATAATGTTTATTGGCGTGGGCTGCGTAATGGTGACCACCGTGGAATCACTGCAGGTGTCGCTGTCCACAGCAACCAGGTTATAGGATCCTGCAGTAAGGCCGGTAAAAGACTGTGATCCGCTTACATTGTTGTAGGATGCAATAATACTCCCGCCGGGGGTTTTCAACAAATAATCATAGGGCGTTGTGCCTCCGCCGGCGGTAACAGTGAAGCCTCCGTTGGTCTGACCGGGGCATACATTTACGACGTTGGTGATGTTGAAGGTAAATGGCGGGCAGGCGGAACAGGCCGGCAAAGAAGCTAATGAACTGATGATGGCGGAATCGCCGTTGGCATCGATGACACGTATAGGCCATGTGCCTGGAGGTGTGGTGGTGTTGCCTGTGGCAAAGGTCGTCCACCCGGCAGGCATATTACACGTGGTTACCGGCATCATGCCATTCATACACATTCCCATCAGCGAGTTCCAGGTATATCCGCACGACTGGCATTCGGCCTGGTTGGTAATGGGGAATGAGGTGGCAGGCGACCATTGCTGCCAGTTGTAAGGCCCGGTCCCGCCCGACACCGTCATGTCGCCGGTTAAGGTTTGGCACACCGTAAGGGGGACACAGGGGTTTACTGTGATGGTTATGGAACTGGAGCCACAGGGAAGGGTATAGGTGATGGTGTGTGTGCCAACTCCTGCAGCCGAAGGCATAAACAAACCGCTGGTGGCATTGACACCAGGGCCGCTCCATGTGCCACCGGATGTTTCGCTGATGAGGACAGCCGCCGGATCATTCAGACAAAAAGGTCCTACAGGACAGATGGTCGTGTTGCAGCAAATATGAGCAAAAGGATAACAGGCCGACATGTTTATTGATTGGATATACCCTGTACGCGACGTGCTTGAGGAACTGCCGGTAGCGCCACAAACCACCACATTGCCGCCCGGAGTTACAATCACGTCAAAAACGGCAAAAGGCAGCGTAGTTTGCGATAGCTGGTTAAGGTTTGCATCGTACTTAATCACCCGGTCGCCTGAGCCCACATACACATTGCCGCATGAATCCACAGCAATACCGTTGTTGCCGGGCTGATAGAAATTGGTCATGGAAACTTGTGTGGAGATACCTCCCGGAATGGTAGCAGAACTAATGATGGATCCGTTGATCAGGGAACGTTTGTGAATGGTAGCGCCATTTTGGGTATAGACAAAATTGTTATTTGCCCTGATGGCACGGATACCGGCGTTGCCGTTGTTGGGCCGGTAATTTTCTGATTTGTATGCGAATTCATAGGTTGAAGGGATCTGAAAAACCGGATCATTCGTGGTGCATAGTGTCATATTCTGATTTATAGCACCGACAGAGTCCAGGGTAAGGTAATAGTATTTTGCATCTCTTGAAGCAGATAAAGCCCTTACTTCGTTGGGTTCTGCAATTGGTAATCCCAG
Source organism: Bacteroidales bacterium (assembly GCA_018004645.1). Classification (GTDB taxonomy): domain Bacteria; phylum Bacteroidota; class Bacteroidia; order Bacteroidales; family CAIWKO01; genus CAIWKO01. Next base: position 34,622 of record JAGNBV010000013.1, on the reverse strand, counting down.
CATGGTATAAGTCCTGCTTTTGGCTACATTAACCAGCGAAATCACACTGCCAGTATTGGTGTTGATATCGAAAATGACACCGTGGCTGTTTTCAATAACGACTGGGTCGAGACGGGTGCCGCCCACGATCAGCTTGGTCTGGTCGCAGTTGAAGGCAATCATCCAGTATTCGTCCATGGAGCCGCCGTTGGCACCCCAGACCAATGAACCGGAAGAATTTACTTTTTGAATAGCGGCTACAGAGCCGGAAGTAATATAAGAGTTGCCATTCTGATCAGTGGTCAGCGTTCCCAGCCAGTTGTTGGCTGTGTCCCAGGGGGTGTTATATGTCCATTGTAATACGCCGGCAGCACTCCATTTCTGCAGCTTCATAGGCATATCTCCACCGATGGTGTAAATATTGCCCGCACCATCTTTATCCAACTCCCACACTCCGTTGGAATTGGCCAGTGTGGGCGTTTGCACCCAGGGGTCTATCACCACTTTTTGGTTGTGGTCGTAATCACCCAGCACAAAGGATACTTCGTTGTTGTACAGTTGAAAATGCGAGGAAATTGGCGTGTTATTTCCGCTATAAAAACTCACAGGGGCTTGTTCGGTTATATCACCGTAAATGGTGGCAATCTTCAGATTTCCATTCTTGTCAATAAAAACAGAAGAATCGGTAACAAATTTCATCCTGACCTTGCTAATATCGGCGCCGGGATGCAGCACCAGCGCATATTTGATACCTGATTCGGGATGAAAAACGTATTCCACATCAATGGCCGGATAGAGGTTTTTGTAAGTGATTTTTTTATATCCCTTGATGTTTCTGATGTCGTAATAACTTTTTCTGTCCCGGCTCAACATGGAGTAGGTGTGATAATCTGGGTTCAGGTCTTCCGGGATTATTTGCGGGTCGGGGTTTGCTCCCTCCCAGGTCATATGTACAAAATCGCTTACCACCAGTCTTTTTGGCTGGGTGGTGTCACCTTTTTTGCGGTTTTTATTTTTTATTTTGGTATCGAGGCGATAGGTGAGTCCTTCTCTGGTGAAAAATACCTGCACGGCGGTATGGTCCACAGCGTACAAAATCTGTGAGTCCGGCTTTTTATCCCTGCCCTCGAACTGGCCTTTATTTTCAATAAAAACTTTTGGATAATTCCATTTGATGGACCAATTTTCTGTGGTTTGCGATTTTGCAGAGAAAGCACAGGAACTTAAAATCACAAAAATAATCAGGAGCTTAAAAAGATTGGGTATGGGTTGTTGCATAAAATTAGTTATAAGTTAATGTTGAAAAACTTGACTTTAATCTATAAAAACTTGAAGTTAATGTTAATTGTCCAGCCAAAGTTAAAAAAAAATTAAATAAAATCTGAAAATCAACAATAAAATAATGGAAGTAATTATAAAACTTTCGTTTAGTTTTTATTAGGCCAACATTAAACTTTATAAGGATTTATTGGGGCGAAAATTTTTATACGTATATGATAACTAAAAAAATGACGTTATAGTAGGTTGATGTAATGAACAGGTGTTCTTTACTGTGAGTAAAGAATTCTGCCTGCAAGAGGTAAGGAGGGTAATTAAAATTGAGGTACGATATTTGATTTATGCTATCTTTGTCATCAAATAAATTTTTAATTCATGAAAAAAATAATGTTTGTTGCACTATGCCTGGCTTTGTCGTATAGCCTGAGTGCACAGGATAAGGAAGACAAGAAAAAGACCATCTATGGCAAACTTACCCAGGCCGACAGACTGGTTGCCGATGTCTTTACCGATATGTGGATTATGAAAGGTGCCGCCAAAGATTCTATCGATCCCAAACAGATCAACCGCGGAGCAAATGTTAGTATCTTGAAAGAATTTCCTTTCGGAACCAGCAATTTCAGTTTTGCAGTGGGTTTGGGTGTGAGTTGTCATAATCTTTACAGCGACGCTTATCCTATAAATTATACTCTCGATTCTACCGGAAACAAGGTGTATGGAGGGGCTACGTATTTTACCAAAATACCGGCTAAATCTACCGACGGGGCGCAGGATATACATTATAAGAATAACAAGTTTACGGTAGTCTATGCGGATATTCCCCTGGAATTTCGTTTCCGCCTGAAAAACAATGCATTTAAATTTTACCTCGGAGGTAAATTCGGGGTGATGTTAAGCAATCACACCAAATACCGCGGAGATAATTTCTATGAAGATTATCCGACACCTACCATAAAAACTAAGGAGTACAGGATTCCCAACGTAAACAGTGTCCGCTATGGAATTACTGTGCGTACGGGTTGGAAATGGGTTCAGGCCTATGCGTATTATTCTTTGTCGCATCTGTTTAAAAAAGACAAAGGCCCCGATATGTATCCTATCTCCGTAGGGTTGACTATTTCGCCCTATTGATTTACAGCAGTAGCGTAAACAACAAAAAAACCGAAACGCCTGCAAGAAATCCGAAATATACTTCGGAGGGCTTGTGGGCGTTTAGTTTTAATCGTGCATAGCCCACCAGGCCTGCACAGGCAATAGCAATTATTACCGGCAGGGTAAGTTCCAGGTTCCAGCGAAAGGCAATTCCGGCAAGCAGGCCGGAAACACCACCAATGCCTGCCATGTGGGCGCTGATTTTAAAGCGCAGGTTTATAAACAACAACACCAGCGACAATACTGTGGCAGCCATAAAAAATACCCCGTATATGGGGGGCAGGGCGGTTTTTGATAATAAAAGGTACAGGCCAAAATATATCAGGGCTGTTACCAGATACGGATAATTCCTTTCCTCATTGGTTTTCATGTGAAAACTGCTGATAACATAATTTCTTTTAAAAATGACAAAAACCAATACAGGTAAGATAACTGTCGAAAATAAAATCATTAAAAATAAGAGAATCTTTACTGAAGGGTTCAGTGCGAACGAAATATAACTGTCGATGTTATAGATAAGGAGGTATGTGTACACAGGCATGAACACGGGTTGAAAAACCGCCGAAACCACTTTTGAAAAAAGGTTTTCCATAAAATTAAAGCTCTTTTCTGAGCCGGGCCACGGGGATATCGAGTTGTTCGCGGTATTTGGCCACTGTGCGGCGGGCGATGTTATAGCCTTTATCTTTGAGTATTTTGGTGAGCTGCTCGTCGGTGAGGGGTTTTTTCTTGCTTTCGGACCCGATGCAGTCTGCAAGTATTTTTTTGACTTCCCGGGTGGAGACTTCTTCGCCTGATTCGGTTTGCAGCGATTCGGAGAAAAAACTTTTTAGCAGAAAAGTGCCGAAATGAGTCTGCACATATTTGCTGTTTACCACGCGTGAGATGGTGGAGATGTCGAGGTTTACCTTTTCTGCAATATCCTTTAAAATCATGGGTTTCAGGCTGGTCTCGTCGCCGTCAAGGAAATATTCCCTTTGAAAGTCCATGATGGCTTTCATGGTCTTGTAAAGGGTGTCGTGGCGTTGCTTTATCATGTCGATGAACCAGCGGGCCGAGTCTAGTTTTTGTTTTACAAAAATGGCGAGTTCTTTGTCCTGTCCCGTTCTGTGTTTTTTGTTCGATGACATGGTGTCAATCATGTCTAAGTATGCCTTGTTGATGCGCAGTTCGGGGGTGTTTTTTGCATTCAGGGTGAGTTCCAGTTCCCCGTCGTTGTTGGTAATAATGAAGTCGGTGGTAATGTATTGGTTGGGTTTGGCATTGTCAATCATCGAGTTTCCGGGCTTGGGGTTGAGCTGCAGGATCTCATGCATAGCCTGTTTCAATTGTTCGCTGTTGATGTCGAGGCGTTTTTCGATTTTGTCGTAGTGTTTTTTTGTAAACTCGGTAAAAAACTTTAAAAGGATTGTCTTTGCCAGTGCCACCGCGGGTGTAAGTTCTTCTTTTTTGTTAAGCTGTAATACGAGGCATTCCTGGAGGTTTCGTGCTCCCACGCCATAGGGCTCAAATTCCTGTATGATTTTTAACAGCTCTTCCAGTTCTTTTTCGGTAGTATTTATGCTGAGGGTAAAGGCGATATCATCAACCATGGCGGCCAGGTCTCTTTGCAGATATCCCGAATCATCGAGGTTGCCGATAATGAACGTGGCGATTTGTTTTTGGCGTTCGTCAAGCTTACGCAGACCTAGCTGGGTGATTAGCGATTCATGAAAGGTTTGCCCTACCGAAAAAGGTATTTCCTTGTGATCGTCTTCGTCGGGGTTGTATTCGTAAGCACTGAGCTTGTAGGCTGGGGTGTCGTCTTCTTCCAGAAAATCTTCAAAAGATACTTCTTCCGGGTCTTTTTCTACTTCTTCTATTTCTTTTTCCAGCTCTTCGCTGCCTTCTGTTTCTGTTTCATCTGTCTCGAGGCTGTTTTCTTCCTGTTCCTGCGGCTCATCTTTCATGTCCGACTCGTTGGCGTCTTCCAACGCAGGGTTTTCTTCCAGCTCTTCTTTGATACGTTGCTCAAAAGCTATGGTGGGCAGCTGTAACAATTTCATCAACTGTATCTGTTGCGGCGAGAGTTTTTGTTGCAGCTTCTGCTGTAGTTTCTGGTTGAGCATAGCCAAACTTTTTTATTTTGTTACGAATATAATATTTTTTATTGGTTTGATCAAAAAATCTTAAACACCACGTTAATGAAAGAACATTCCAATATTAAAATTCGGCATTTTGCGGAGTTCGCGGGAAAGGGATAACATCTCTAATGTTGGCCATCCCGGTGATGAACAGCATCAGCCGTTCAAATCCAAGGCCGAAGCCGCTGTGTGGTGCGGTGCCGAATTTTCTTGTGTCGAGATACCATTCCATTTCTTTTTCAGAAATGCCCATTTCGCGGATGCGGTTCAGCAAGAGGTCGTATTTTTCTTCGCGCTGTGAGCCGCCGATAATTTCGCCAATCTTGGGGAAAAGCACATCCATGGCGCGTACGGTTTTGCCATCGGGATTTTGTTTCATGTAAAAGGCCTTGATTTCTTTGGGATAATCGGTAAGTATTACTGGTTTTTTAAAATGATCTTCTACCAGGTATCTTTCATGTTCCGACTGCAGATCAGTGCCCCAGCCGACAGGGTATTCAAATTTTTTCCCCGATGCCATCAGAATTTCTACTGCTTCGGTGTAGGCAAGCCGTTCAAACGGGTTGGCCAATACAAAATTCAGGCGTGAGATAAGCTCATTATCGTACATTTTCTGTAGAAATTCCAGGTCGTCAATACAATGCTCCAGGGCATAGGTAATCAGGTATTTCAGCATGTCTTCCGCCAGGTTCATATTGTCGGTTATATCATAAAAGGCCATCTCGGGTTCTATCATCCAGAATTCGGCAAGATGGCGCGGCGTATAGGAATTTTCAGCCCGGAAAGTAGGCCCGAAAGTATAAATCAACCCAAGCGCCATGGCTCCCAGTTCGCCTTCGAGTTGACCCGAAACGGTAAGACTGGTCCTTTTGCCAAAAAAGTCCTGTGCATAATCAATGCTGCCATCTTCTTTGCGAGGCGGTTTTTCCATGTCGAGCGTGGTAACCTGAAACAGCGCACCGGCGCCCTCGGCATCGGAACCCGTGATAAGCGGGGTGTGCAGATAGAAAAAACCGCGGTCATTAAAAAACTTGTGAATGGCAAACGACATGGCATGGCGGATCCGAAAAACAGCGCTGAATGTATTGGTTCGGGGCCGCAAATGTGCTATCTCCCGAAGAAATTCCAGGGTGTGCCCTTTTTTCTGTAAAGGATAGATGGCAGCATCGGCCGTGCCGTAAACCTCAATGTTTATGGCTTGTATCTCCACCTGCTGACCTTGTCCCGGAGATTCTACCAGGCTGCCGTTCACCGAAAGACAAGCTCCGGTGCTGATGAGTTTTATAGTTTCTTCGTCAAACTTCTCCAGTTCGGCCACCACCTGTATGTTGTGAATCACCGAACCATCATTCATGGCGATAAAAGCCAGTTGTTTGTTCCCTCTTTTGGATCGCACCCAACCTTTGAGGTTGACAATTTTTCCGTAATCTGTTAGTTTTAACAGGTCTTTAATTTTATAGGAGGGATATTGCTCTTTCATAAGTCATTTTTTTATGCAAAAAAAACAATTTTAAGGATGATTTACAACTATAATATTTTGATGACGCGCTAATAATCTCATAATCAATGTTTAGAGGACAATACAAAATGTGAGTAATCCGTATCCATGAAAAATTTAATAATTTTGTACAAGAATTTAATAAAAAGCGAGTTTGTTTTTAAATGATAATAAAACAAGGGGAAATACTTTCGGGAATTAATTCCGTTGAAGATCTTAGAAAACTCAAGGTAGAACAGTTGCCGGCTTTGTGCGAAGACCTGAGGCAGTTTATCATTGATTCCACGTCGTTGAATCCGGGACACCTGGGCGCCAACCTGGGTACCATAGAACTTACAGTAGCCTTGCACTATGTGTTTAATACGCCTTACGACAAGCTGGTTTTTGATGTGGGACATCAGGCCTATACACACAAAATACTTACCGGACGCAAAGACCTTTTTCATACCAACCGCATGTACAAAGGTCTCAGCGGGTATCCGCGCATGTCCGAAAGTGAATTTGATGCCTTTGGTGTCGGTCATTCCTCCACGTCTATCTCTGCCGCATTAGGTATGGCGGTAGCCTCGGTGATGAAAGGCGAAAAAGACAGGCACCATATTGCACTGATAGGCGACGGCTCGATGACCGGAGGCATGGCTTTTGAAGCCCTGAACCATACCGGCGTGGCAAAATCCAACCTGCTGGTAGTGCTGAACGATAACGGTATTGCCATCGATAAAAATGTAGGGGCATTAAAGGAATATCTGACCAACATTACCACTTCACCTATTTACAATAAACTGAAGCTTAATATCTGGAATATAATTACAGGCAAAACCCTCCGTAAGCTGATAAACAAGTTGCTCGGTGCCATCAAATCGGCCATTGTCAGGCAGAGCAACCTGTTCGAATCGCTGGGTTTTCGCTATTTCGGCCCCGTGGACGGACATGATGTGGTGCGGCTGGTAAAGCTTTTCAACTATATAAAAGATATAAGGGGCCCCAAAATATTGCATTGCATTACCGTAAAAGGTAAGGGTTTTACTTGGGCCGAAAAGGATCAGACACGTTTCCATGCCCCCGGAATGTTCGACCCCGATACCGGCATCAATGTGGAAAGACCCTGCGGCAATAAACGGACACGCTATCAGGTTGTTTTCGGGAAAACGCTGGTGAAACTAGCCGGGCAAAACCCGAAAATTGTCGGCGTAACCCCAGCCATGCTTACCGGATGTTCTATGAATATGATGATGGCAAAGTTCCCGGAACGTACTTTTGATGTGGGTATTGCTGAACAGCATGCCGTTACTTTTTCGGCAGGGATGGCTGTGCAGGGGATGATACCTTACTGTAATATTTATTCAAGTTTTTTGCAACGCGCTTACGACCAAATCATACACGATGTAGCCCTGCAAAAACTTCATGTGGTGTTTTGTATCGACAGGGGCGGTCTGGTGGGCGAAGACGGCGCCACCCATCACGGCGCTTTCGACCTTGCCTACCTCCGGTGCATTCCCGGAATGATTGTTTCGGCACCTATGAACGAAGAAGAGTTACGCAACCTTTTATATACAGCTCAATATGTTGAACAGCCTTTTGCAATCCGCTATCCGCGGTGCACGGGCGTTATGGATTACTGGGAAACGCCTTTTCAGCAAATTGAAATAGGCAAGGGACGAAAAATCCTGGAAGGGCAGGATATCGCGTTTATCAGCATAGGGCATGTGGGTAATGTGGTGGCTGATGCTATCAACAGGCTGCATGCCGAAAATATTTTTCCGGCACTGTATGATATCCGCTTTTTAAAACCTATCGACGAATCGCTGTTGCATGAAGTTTTCCGGCAACATAAAAAAATCATCACAGTAGAGGATGGCACCGTAGTGGGCGGCCTGGGCACGGCGGTTACCGAGTTTATGAATCAGCACCATTATGAAGCCGAAATTGTGAAACTGGGGGTTCCCGATCGTTTTGTAGAGCAGGGGACACTGGATCAGCTTTATGCGGAATGTGGCTACGACGAACACAGTATTTTTGAAACAGCAAAAAAGTTGTTCAAAACAAAATAATTTGATTTTTTCCCGGATCGGTTTACTTTTGTGCCGGTATCTTGTCAGCTGCCCGGTTAATTCGGTAAATCAAATCAATGACCAATTTTACCAACCTCTTCCGTAAAAAATCCATAGATGATATTATTCGTCATGCCGACAGTGTGTCGCCTGACTCCCAGCGGCTGAAGAAAAACCTGAATGTGGTGGATCTTACGGCACTCGGTATTGCCGCTATCATCGGGGCGGGCATTTTCAGCACCATAGGCAACGCTGCAGCCAACGGAGGACCGGCTGTGTCGCTGCTGTTCGTTTTTACGGCCCTGGCTTGCGGTTTGTCGGGCTTATGTTATGCCCGTTTTGCCTCCGTTATTCCCATCAGTGGCAGCGCATATACATACGCCTACGCGAGTTTCGGTGAGCTTATAGCCTGGATCATAGGCTGGGACCTGATTATGGAATATGCCGTAGGGAACATTGCGGTGGCCATTTCCTGGTCCGACTACTTTGTTGGCATGTGCAAGGGAATTAATATCCACATTCCGTCTTTTCTTGCCATCGATTACCTCAGTGCCTCCCGCGGCTATCATGCTGTGGTGGAACAACTTTCTTCAGGGGCCGCCCTTGAATCCATGACCTCGGGGATGCGTGATGCGTATGATGCCTGGACCACGGCACCGGAAGTTTTTGGAATAAAAATTATTGCCGACATCCCCGCGTTTTGTATCGTGGTGTTTATTTCCACATTAGTATATATTGGCATACGTGAATCAAAAATTGCGAGCAACCTGATGGTTGCATTAAAAATTTTTATCTTATTGCTGTTTCTTGGCGTGGGGATTTTTTATGTGAACCCTGAAAACTGGAGTCCTTTTGCTCCCAATGGTGTGTCGGGGGTGCTGAAAGGTGTGGCAGCGGTGTTTTTTGCTTATATAGGTTTTGACGCTATTTCAACCACAGCCGAAGAGTGCAAAAGGCCTCAAAAAGACCTGCCGCGGGCCATACTGTTATCGCTGCTGATTTCTACTGTGCTGTACATATTAATCAGCCTGGTACTTACCGGTATGGCTCCTTATTATGAGCTGGCTGTGGGCGACCCGCTGGCTTATGTGTTTGCACGGATCAACCTGTCGGGTTTTTCGGGGCTTATTGCAGTCAGCGCGGTAATTTCTATGGCCAGTGTGCTGCTGGTTTTTCAATTGGGGCAGCCCCGCATCTGGATGAGCATGAGCCGCGACGGCCTATTGCCAAAAAGATTCTCAAAATTGCATCCCAAATACAAAACACCGGCTTTTTCTTCGGTAGTAGCCGGAATACTTGTAGCCATCCCCACCTTGTTTCTGAACCTCACCGAAGTTACCGACCTTACCAGTATCGGAACGCTCTTTGCCTTTGTTCTCGTGTCGGGAGGCGTGCTGATAATGGATAACCCTGCACGCAAAAAGTTTGCGGCAAACACAAAAGGATTTAAAATACCTTATTTGAATTCCAGGTATTTGCTTCCGCTGGTGTGGATAGGCGTGTTGCTGGCCGTTTACCTGCTGAATAAAACTTTTTTTGAAAACTTTTTATCACTCGACATGTACACCGAATGGCATATCATGATGGAGCAGATACCTTTGTTGATCTTTATCGTGGTGGCCCTGGTGCTGAGTGTTTTTGCCGTGGTGCGGCAATTTTCCCTTATACCGGTGCTGGGATTGCTTACAAATTTTTATCTCATGACTGAATTGGGTATTACTAACTGGCTTCGTTTTTTGATTTGGCTGGTGGTGGGACTGGTTTTGTATTTTCTATACGGATACCACCATAGCCGTCTCACAAAAACAGAAACATAAAAAAAATTTGGTCGGTAAAAAACTTTTGTATATCTTTGTCCTGCAACACTTTGTATGTTGTTCCTGTTTGAGGCTATAATTCATGGTTTCACAGGTGATAAGGAAGATATTCCTTAATGAAAAAGTTGATGCAACGGAAAATAAAAATAGAATATGTGCTGAATTTGCTGTTTGCGGCCTTTATGGTTATGCTTATACCCACTATTCACAGTGAGCCGGGCGAAGTTTATCAGAACAACGATTCTATTTTCGCTGCTGCGGGCGATACCATTGCGTCCGATTCCCTGAAAACCGCCGATTATAACGAAGCGGTGATAGACAGCGTGATAAATTTCGGGAAAAAATTTCTGGGATTAAGGTACAAAGCCCACGGACAATCACCGGCAGGTTTCGACTGTTCCGGCTATGTGTCCTATATTTTTGGCAAGTATGGGTATAAGTTCCCTCATTCTTCTTCAGCCATGTCAACTTTGGGCGAAAAAGTGGATTTAAAAGAAGCCCGCAAGGGAGATTTTATCTTTTTCAAAGGCAGAAGCAGAAAATCCTCAAGTGTTGGGCACGTGGCGCTGATTATTAAAGCCGATTCGGGACAGGTAACTATGATGCACTCTACCTGCATGAGCGGGGTGATAATCGAGAAATACAATTCCAGTCCTTATTATACCTCGCGGTATATGGGATGTAAGAGACACCGGTTTTAGATCCGGAAATTGCTTAACAAACTTATTTCGGCGGATTTAGTTCTTTTGGCAAGGCCTTATGTTTTACTATTAATAAAACGATAAAGCCCAACACAAACATAAGGGCCCCCAACGACACATACCGTGCTGTTATCACCGGCAAAGGCCTGTAGCTGAAGGTTATTTCATTTTTTCCGGGAGGTACAACCAGGGCATTCAACGTAAGATTCGCTCTTTGGATTTCAACAGGAGTATTGTTGATTGTGGCCACCCAACCCTTATTGTAATTTTGAAAAAACACCAATAAACTGCTGTCGCTGCATTCAACCATCGCCTCGACCCTGTTCGGCGAATATCCGGTGATATTGATTTTTCCGGTATTATTTATATGGCGTTTTATACCGGGAAAGTTGCACTCGGTAAATACCATGCCGGGTGTGCCGGACGTTGCTGCTGTAATGCTGTCGAAGCCATTTATCAGGGTGTCGGCAAAATAAAACAACTTGTTCTTTTTTATGGTTTTGAAAAATGCAGTCTGATAATCCACCAGCCGGACATTATTTTTTATCTGAAAAGGATTGTATCCGTCATAAGCAGGCCTCTTATAAAAAATACTCAGGTTGCGCCAATAGTGCTCATAATATCCCGATGAATCGGAACACCGGCTGATAGGCAGGTTGGGGATGGGAAAGCCTTTTACAAAGTTTTGTTTTTCAAAATTTCGGATTTCAGCGCTTTTCAGGTTCTCTGAATATACTGTGCTTCTGGAGTTGAGCATCGCGACAGAAAACATGTCGAGCACGACAAAAGCCAGCACCAGGTAGGTCGCTTTAACTTTTAAAAACCGCAGGGCCAACAGGAACAGCATCAGCCATCCGGCCTGAATGAGCAACTGAAAAGCCAATCGCTGCCATACTCCGGTATCGTTGGGATATTCCCAGGCAAGCTTCAGGGCAATATTTTTCAGGTTAAGATAACCGGTGGTTCTTAAAAGGATAGCCGAAGATATGAAAACAATAATAAGCGCAATGATGAGGTAAATGAGTTTCTTGTCTTTTTTTTCGAAAAAAGCCTGCATCGAAAAGCCTGCAATCAACAAAAATGCGACGATGGCGAAATACCTGAAAACGGAAGGAAAACGAAAATAGTCCATAAAGGGGACATAATGGTACAGGAAAGCGCGCACTGGCACATAACTCCCAAGGGAAGCCAGCAGGTTGAGTACGCCGGCGATTAAAATCACTATGGATAATTTTGATCTTTTATGAAAGAAATACAAAACAAAAAATGCCAGCGCAAAAATTCCGAAGTAGGCATTGGCCATTGAAATATCCGTTTTCAGAAACTCTGTGTTTGCAGTAACAGCATAAGGAGCCACAAACGACAGGGCGCTTTGCGGTGTGAAAGCTCCCGACAGCGCATCTTCCAGCGTGGTGCCTCCCAGCCTGCCTACCTGATCCTGATTATAAAAAACAGAAACAAAATAGGATAGAACCAACAGGACATAAGTGCCAATTGCAACCAGGTTCAGCATAAAAAAACGACTCCGTGGTTGGGTATTACCTTTTTTAAACAACAGGGTGGCCGAATAAATAATAAATATGGCAACCACATGATAAAAAAGAATAATCCAGAAGGCCGGATGCCCGCCGGTGGTAAGCAGGTAGGCAAATAAGGCAGTGGCCAGCGCATAAATAACTTTATTGCGCTTAATTAACAGCAGATAGCTGTTCAAAATAAAAGGTATCCAGGCGGCTGCAATGATGTAGTAAAGATGTTGCGAATTGCCTATGATAAATCCGCTGAATGCGTAACTAACGGCCACAATAAAAGCCGTTGCTTTTGATAACCCCAGATTTTTGCCAAGCATATAAAATCCGGCAGCAGCCAGAAAAACATGCAGCATATATTCCGCCGAAAGTGAATAAATATTATATCCGGCAAAAAAACCGAAAATCCATGTTATGGGATACCATACACCGCTCTGAGGATCGGCACAAACGGGGATGCCCAGTTGCTGGTAGGGCAACCAGTAGGGAAAAAAACCGTGACGCAGGCATTCGCCAATATAATACCTGTAAGGATAAGCCTGATCGATCATATCCCATTTCAGGGGGTGTATAAACAAGGCTACCTGATAATACCCGACAATAATTATTACAAGAAGAAATAAGTAAATTTTTAATTCGGAAAATCGTTCCTTATGAAGGTTTCCCCCGTTTATTTTCAAAAACTTACGGTTCATAAAAGGGGGAATAAGGTTGTTACGACAGCGCCTGGTTCAGTATGGAGGCCTGTTCGATTACTTTTTCATATTCCTGGGGTGTCAGGTCGTTATAGAAAAAGTTTACAGGATTTATTTTTACGCCGTTTTTGATAATCTCATAATGGCAATGCGGAGCTACCGACAGGCCGGTGCTGCCAACATATCCGATGACCTGTCCCCGTTTTACTTTTGCACCCGGCTTCACAATCATTTTACTCATGTGCGCATATAAGGACTGGTATCCATAACCGTGATTAATCACACATACAATGCCGTAGCCGCTTTGGTTTCCTTTGGGGTCAATCACCATTCCGTCGCCGGTAGCATAAACAGGGGTTCCTGTCCGGGCCATAAAATCTATACCCGTGTGCATGCGCGAGGTTTTGTAAATGGGGTGAATCCTGTACCCATAACCCGAAATGATAGTAGATCTTTTCTTTGATACCGGCTGTATGGCGGGGATGCAGGAAAGCATCTTCTCCTTGTTTTTGGCGATGGCCACAATTTCATCAAAGGATTTCGACTGAATGTACATTTGCCGCGAAATCTGATCCAACCGCATGGCGGCGTCTTTCATAATTTCGGAGTTGTCGTAACCCTGCAGCGACTTATAACGGTCTGTTCCGCCGTATCCGGCTTTGCGTACGGCATTATCAATGGGTTCTGCTTCAAAAATTGTCCGGTAAATATTGTCGTCACGGTTTTGTATGTTGGCCAGTACCGCCGAAATCTGGTCCATGCGTTCACCAAGCCGCTCATATTCAAGTTTCATCTTTTCATTTTCACGCTTCAAAGCTCTTTCTTTTGGTGAATCCACAAAACTGAAAAGTACAAACATGATGGCCGCAGAAATTACCATGCCCGATGTGAGTATAGAAATAAACCGCAGCGTGGTGTTTTTTACAGAGCCTTTAAATTCCTCAAACGAAAGTGTCTTGGTGTTAAAATGATACTTTGGTTTCTTCATCAGCAGCAATTGGTTCAAAAACTTTTAAACGTAAATTCAGCTAAAATGTTATAAACGAAATGCAAAGCTAACAAAAAAAATTAAATTTGCAGTCGTTTTTGAGTTATTAAAAAGTTAAACCGGCATTTTGTTGGATTAACTGATTAAAAAACAAATACTTATCTACAAATATTCACTGTAACAGACACAACTCATGAAATCAGCTGAAATCAGAAAAACTTTTCTTGAATTTTTTAAGACAAAACAACATAGCATTGTTCCTTCCGCTCCCATGGTGGTCAAGAATGATCCTACCCTGATGTTTATCAATGCGGGGATGAACCAGTTTAAAGATTATTTTTTGGGAAATTCCATTGCTCCCGAAAAAAGGGTGGCCGACACACAAAAATGCCTGAGAGTATCGGGCAAACACAATGATCTGGAAGAGGTTGGCCATGATACCTATCATCATACCATGTTTGAAATGCTGGGCAACTGGTCTTTTGGTGATTATTTTAAAAAGGAAGCCATCGAATGGGCCTGGGAACTTCTGACCGGGATATATAAGATAAATCCTGATTCTTTGTACGTTACGATTTTTGAAGGAGACACCCATGAGGGATTAGCAAAAGACGTGGAAGCTTATGAACAATGGAAAAAAATTGTACCTGCTGACAGGATATTAATGGGTTCCAAAAAAGATAACTTCTGGGAAATGGGTGATACCGGTCCTTGCGGCCCCTGTTCCGAAATTCATGTGGACTTGCGCAACGACGAGGAAAAACTGGCAGTTAGCGGTCGCGAATTAGTAAACAAAGGACACCCGCTGGTTATTGAAATATGGAATCTGGTGTTTATTGAATTTAACCGCAAAGCCGATGGGTCGCTGGTAAATCTGCCGGCCAAACATGTGGATACAGGAATGGGTTTTGAGCGCCTGTGTATGACCTTGCAAAAGGTAAGGTCTAATTACGATACCGATGTGTTTCAGCCATTGATACAGCAAATTGCCCTGCTGGCCGGTTGCCGTTATGGCGAAGATACCGCAAAAGACGTGGCCATGAGGGTCATTGCCGATCATCTGCGGGCAATAGCTTTTGCCATTGCCGACGGACAACTGCCTTCGAACAACAAGGCGGGATATGTTATCAGGCGCATTTTGCGTCGTGCCGTACGCTATGGTTATACTTTCCTTGGATTTAAAGAACCCTTCATCAACAGTCTGGTGCCCCTGTTAGTGTCGCAAATGGGGGAGACGTTTCCGGAACTGCCAGCTCAAAAAGACTTGATTGGCAAAGTGATAGCCGAAGAAGAAGCGGCTTTTCTGAGGACTCTTGATACGGGAATTCATAAATTCGAGAATTATAAAATTAAGGATGACAAAGTGGTTGACGGACAATTTGCCTTTGAATTGTTTGATACTTACGGATTTCCTGTGGACCTCACCCAACTGATGGCCAGAGAAAAAGGCTGGACCGTGGATATGGATGAGTTTGCCAAATGTATGGAAGAACAAAAAAAACGTTCACGTCAGGCCGCCGTTGTGGACAAGGAAGATTGGGTGGTGATCGCGGATACTGCTGAGGAAACGGACTTTGTGGGCTATACGCAGACTATGTGCGAAGCCCGGGTGGTAAAATACCGCAAAATAAAAGTAAAAGACAAAGAGCAATACCAGATTGTGCTGGATAAGACACCTTTTTATGCCGAATCAGGCGGCCAGACAGGCGACCGGGGAACCCTGGAATTCGGTGACGAAAAAATTTCTGTTACCGATACGAAAAAGGAAAACAACCTGATCATCCATCTGACCAACACCCTCCCGAAAAATGTCGAAACGGTTTGTGTGGCAAAAATCGACCTGAAAAAGCGCCGGTTGACACAGAACAACCACACCGCCACGCACCTCCTGCATAAGGCCCTGCGCGAAGTGGTCGGCAGCCATGTGGAACAAAAGGGGTCGTATGTCAGTGATGAGCGCCTGCGCTTCGACTTTTCGCATTTTACCGGTGTAACGGCTGAAGAACAACGGAAAATTGAAAAAATGATCTTTGAAAAAATATCGGAAAACCTCCCGGTAAATGCCGAAACAGATACCATGGAAAACGCCCGTAAAAAGGGCGCTATCGCGCTGTTTGGCGAGAAATATGGCAACGAAGTGCGCATGATAACCGTGGGCGATGACTATTCCCGTGAATTGTGCGGAGGTACTCATGTGCAGGCCACAGGACAAATAGGGCTGTTTATTATTGTGGAAGAAACCGCTGTGGCAGCCGGTGTGCGCCGTATAGAGGCCATTACGGGTGAAACGGCTTTTGATTATATTTTTCAGCAGTACCTCGAACCCCTCAATCAGATAAAATCGGCCATGAAAAAGCCTTATGCCGAGTTGCCAGCGATGGTTAACGCCTTGATAGACAGCAATACATCCCTGAAAAAACAGATAGAAGGCTTTCAGCGTGAAAAAGCTCAGGAATTGAAAAATACCCTCAGGGCAAAAGTTGAAAATATTGACGGGATAAATTTCATTGCGGAGCAGGTGGATGTGGATGCTGCCAGCATCAAAGACATAGTCTTTTCATTGAAAAATGATATCGACAAGCTGTTTGTGGTTTTGGGAAATGTCAGCGAAGGCAAGGTTGCAATCACCCTGATGATTTCCGACGACCTGGTGGAAGCCAATAAATGGAATGCGTCAAAAATAATCCGCGACTTTGCCAAAGAAATTCAGGGCGGTGGTGGCGGACAGGATTTTTATGCCACAGCGGGCGGAAAAAATCCTGCCGGACTACCTAATGTTTTCTCTAAAGCCCGGGAATTTGTTGCTATAAACCAACGCAAACAATAATTTTGAGAAAAAACAGTTTTTTTTAATAATTTCATACCAAATTTTTTCTGATGAAAAAAAATCTGCTCAGCTGTTTTTTCTTTGCTTTTATTGTTCTTTCAACATGGGCACAGGATGTCGGCATCGGCGAATGGCAGGTGTACCTTCCGTACCGGAAGGCTATCGCTGTTGATATCGTCGGAGAAAAAGTGTATTGCGCTACCCCCAACAGTATTTTTTATTATGATAAGACCGATAATAGTGTCAACACCCTGACTAAAAACAACGGATTATCGGATGTCAATATCAGTACTATACGTTACAGCCCGCAATTTGGTTATCTGATAGTGGCATACACCAACGCCAATATCGACCTGGTGGCTGACGGTGAAATAATCAATATCTCGGATATCAAACGTAAGCCAATCATGGGAAACAAAGCCATCAACAATATCACGGTTTATGGGGATTATGCCTACCTGTCGTGCGGCTTTGGCATTGTGGTGCTGGATATTGCCAGAAAGGAAATTAAAGATACCTATTATATCGGCCCCGACGGAAATGCAATTAACGTGCTGGATCTTGCCTGCGACGGAATAAAATTCTATGCCGGAACCGAAAAAGGGCTTTATTATGCGGACTATGCCAATGCCAACCTCGCCAACTATGCCAACTGGAAGAAAGAAAGCCGCCTGCCCGACACCAATGCCACCTATAACTCCGTGGCTGTTTTTCAGGGAAAGGTATTTGCCAACCGTGTTAACCCGGCATATAATCAGGACACCTTATATGTGCTGAATGATACCATATGGCAGGTGCTTGATACCGTTTATAACGATGATGTGTACAATATGCGCGTTCTCAATAACCATTTCCTCATTGCTTATACTTCGCATGTGGCGGTGTACAATGCCAATATGATTAAAGAAGAAATAATCTGGAATTATCAACCCGGTTATGCCTATCCCAATTGTGCCGTGTATGATAGCGATAGCGCCACCTGGATTGCCGACAAAAACTATGGGCTGGTATGCAGCAAAAACTGGACAATCACCAAAATCACACCCAACGGCCCCGGAAACAACAATGTGTTTGCTATGGACATTGCCGGCAGCGACTTGTATGTAGCTCCGGGAGGAGTGAATAACTCCTGGGGAAACTCCTGGAATAACAGCGGCATATTTTCATATATCAACAACCAGTGGAATGTACTCAAGGATTTTGATGGCGTCGCTTACGACACACTCGTAGATATTATTGATCTGGCTATCGATCCCAGGGACAATACGCATGTGTTTGCGGCTTCGCTATACAGGGGTGTCGTGGAGTTAAAAAACGGCTATATCACCAATGTTTACGGGGTGAATAACTCGGCGCTGGAATTGCCTTTCGGAAGTGTTTATTACTGGCTTGGCATCGGCGGGGTGGCTTTCGACGCAAACAACAACCTGTGGGCAGTAAATACCAATTGCAATAACCTGCTGAAGGTGCGCAGAACCGACGGAACCTGGCTCTCCTACAGCACTATCCCATACCTGTCGCAGGGTAATGGTGGAAAGGTAATGGTGGACCAAACCGGCCAGAAATGGGTGCTGCTGATGAACGGCGCCGGGTTGCTGGTGTTTAACGAAAACGGAACATGGACCGATAATAGCGACAATGTTACCAGGCTACTCACCACCAGTGTGGGCAACGGAAACCTGCCAAGCAACTCGGTGTACAGCTTTGCCGAAGACCTCGACGGACAAATATGGATAGGCACCGATAAGGGAGTGGCCGTGTTTTATGACCCGGAAAATATCACTCTCGGCGGAAACTTTGATGCCCAGCTGATAACGGTTATGCAGGACGGCACTGCACAACACTTGCTGGCTTTCGAAAAAGTAACGGCCATTGCAGTGGATGGGGCCAACAAAAAATGGTTTGGAACCGAAAACGCCGGCGTATTCCTTATGAGCGAAGATGGCCAGGAACAGCTTTTCCATTTTACCGAAGATAACAGCCCGTTGTTGTCCAACACCATTACCAGCATTGCCATTGATGAAAAGACCGGGGTGGTGTATTTCGGGACCTCAAACGGACTGGTGTCTTTTCGTGCTTATGCCACCAAAGGCGAAGAAGTGTTCACAAATGTCTATGCTTATCCCAATCCCGTGCGCGAAAACTTTTCGGGTATGATTGGCATCAAAGGACTGGTTAAAGATGCTACCGTCAAGATTACCGATATCAGTGGCACCCTGGTGTACGAAACATTATCGGAAGGCGGACAGGCCGTGTGGAACGGAAAAAACTTCCATGGCGAAAGTGTCAGAAGCGGCGTTTACTTTGTCTTTTGCAGCAGCGAAGATTGTACCGAAAAATTAGTGACCAAAATTATGGTCATCAATTAAGCTGCCACTTTTCCTATGATTTCAACCACCAAAGCCATTGTCCTTAAAACAATACCGTATTCGGAAACCAGTGTCGTGGTGAAAATGTACACCGAACTTTTCGGATTGAAATCTTTTTTGATACGCGGTGTCCGGAAAAAACATGCCAGGATAAGTGCTAACCTGCTTCAACCCCTTAGTATCAACGAGGTGGTCTTTGTCAACAAAGAAAAAGATCAACTGCACATTCCGAAAGAAATGGCATCCTGCTACCAGTTTACCTCCCTGCCTTTTGATGTGACAAAAAGCTCACAGGCATTGTTTATCAACGAACTTCTATACCGCTCCATCAGAGAGGAAGAGGCCAACCCCGAATTTTTTAATTTCATTTTTCAAAACATATTACTGCTCGACCAACTGGCCAATACCCGGGGAAACCTGCACATCGCCTTTGCCCTGCACCTGACACGTTACCTCGGGTTTTATCCCCTTGGAAACTTTTCGCCGCAAACACCTTATTTTCTTTTAAAAGAAGGCGTTTTCGGCAAATATAAGCCTGCCGATGATTTTTTCCTTAACCAGCAGGAGGCTGAAGTGTTTGACAGGTTTTTGCAGACATCTGTTGAAGATGCTGTACAAATAAAACTTACAGCATCCCAGAGGAATACCCTCCTGGAGAAAATTATTCTTTATTACCAGATACAGCATATTGGGTTTGGAGAAATAAAATCATTGGCGGTGTTAACCCAACTTTTTCACGAATAAAAGCCACAAACAAAAATTATGGAATCATATAAGCTTTATGTCGGAGGTAATTTTAAGGAAACGGCGAGCAAAATTACTGTCGTGAATTCTTATTCAAACCAGGTATTTGCAGAGGTTTCGCTTGCTTCGGCAAACGAGTTGGAAACAGCTATCAAAGCAGCCCAGGATGTGAAAAAAACTATAGCACACCTGGCTTCTTTTCACCGGTATGCTATCCTGATGGATATTGCCGGACTCTTGCGTACAGAACGCCAAAGGCTGGCCAATGTCCTGGCCATGGAGGCCTGCAAGCCCGTGAAACTAGCTTTGGCTGAAGTGGACAGGGCAATACAGGTTTTTGTGGTGGCCGCCGAAGAGTCAAAACGGCTGCCAAAGGAGTATATCAGTATGGACTGGACTCCTGCGGGCCAGGGCAGGGAAGGCCTGGTAAAATATTTCCCCGTGGGACTGGTAGCAGGCATTTCGCCTTTTAATTTTCCGCTGAACCTGGCCGTGCATAAGATAGCTCCCGCTATTGCCGCGGGCTGCCCTATTATCCTGAAACCTTCCTCATCCACGCCACTTTCGGCGCTTGAGTTGGCCCGTTTGGTTGATAAAACCGAACTGCCCAAGGGCGCATTGTCTGTGTTGCCTATGGACAGGAAAACAGGTAATTTACTGGTTACGGACGAACGGTTTAATTTATTGAGTTTCACGGGATCACCCGAAGTAGGATGGAAAATGAAAAGCGATGCCGGAAAGAAAAAAGTGGTGCTGGAGCTTGGCGGTAATGCCGGTGTGATAATAACGGCAAGCGCTGATATAGGCAAGGCAGTGGGAAAATGCGTCGCGGGAGGATTTTCCTATGCCGGGCAGGTGTGCATACATACCCAGAGGATCTTTGTTCACAAAAGT
Source organism: Bacteroidales bacterium (assembly GCA_018004645.1). Classification (GTDB taxonomy): domain Bacteria; phylum Bacteroidota; class Bacteroidia; order Bacteroidales; family CAIWKO01; genus CAIWKO01. The sequence continues at coordinate 13,977 of JAGNBV010000013.1, read as the reverse complement.
ATAGTTGAGGATTTTACCGCGCTTTTTGTAGAGAAGGTAAAACAGCTCAGGCAAGGCGCTCCTGAACACCCCGAAACTGATATCTCCGCGATGATTGATGAGAAAAATGCTATGCGCGTAGAGTCATGGGTTAACGAGGCGGTAGCCGGCGGAGCCCGGCTGTTGTGCGGCGGACAGCGGAAGGGCAGTTTTTTCGAACCCACGGTAATAAGCTCGGCAAAAAATTCCATGAACATTTGCTGCTGCGAAATTTTCGGTCCCGTGGTGGTGCTGGAACCTTATGAGGATTTTGAAAAAGCCGTTGAAGAGGTCAATAACAGCCGCTATGGCTTACAGGCAGGGGTATTTACCGATAGCGTGGCCGAAATGGACTATGCCTTTGATAACCTCGAAGTCGGCGGGGTCATTATTAATGATGTGCCGACTTTTCGCACCGATCATATGCCGTATGGCGGCATAAAGGATTCCGGGCTGGGTAGGGAAGGCGTGAAATATGCTATTCTCGATATGATGGAGCCGCGGCTGCTGGTGAAATGATGATCATTCGATCATCAACGATGTCATAGACAAAGAACCCATCACCAGTTTGTCGTTGAAATAGGTTATAGTTTCGTTTGATTGTTTTAATCCCAATGCATATAACAGCGGCAGGTAGTGTTCCGGTGTTGGAACGGCTAATTTTAGGCTATGATAGAATGTTACATGAAATTGTCATGAAAATTATTTATATTTGTGAAAATACAGCGAACTATGAAAAAGACGTATGTGCTAATAATGTTAATATTTTCAATCGGATTTACAAAGGCAAATCCAATTTCTCCCCCTCCTATAATCAGCGAGTTATATATTATTAACGATTCTACATGGTTTCTTGAAATAGTTTTTCTGCAAGGTAATCCTTTCATAAATTATGCAAATCTTGATGGATTCAGGATAACAACTTCAATGGGTACCTCTTATTTAAAAAACGGTATCCCGATCATCAATGATAGTATTATTGTTATAACTCAGGATAGCTTACAAAGTCCCTTACAGATATTCAGGAATGGAGATTTTATATTAATCAAAGACATTTCAGGACTACAATTGGATCAGATATATTTTGGCAATATTTCAGGCACCCAGATATCTGCTCCGTTATTAGGACAATCCATAGTCAACCTTGCTCATCCATGTTGGGACACTTATCTTAATCAGCCGGGTACAGTTAACAAATTAGTAAAAGATAATCATCCTACAATCGGATATAGTCCTTTTCAGCCTTTTTCTGCTATTGGCATTTTCACAGGAGTTGTTTATGACAGCGGGCATCAACCTGTTGCCGGGATAAAGATAGGAAACAGCCACTACATTGATCTTGCTCCCACAAATATTTGCGCCAATTTTTATTATTTTACTTTAACCGACTCGTTGGGAAGTTTTACATCTCAGGAATACAGTGGAAGTCGCTATGTTGAGCTTTTCTTTCAATCTTCATCGGTATTAGCCGATTCAATAATAAATATTGAACCCGACTCAATAAATTACTATGAATTTACTATTGACACGCTTTTGACCGGAGTTCAACAAAATTATTTTCAAACAGGCATTACCTTATTATGCTATCCCAACCCTTCAACCGGCGAAACATTTATTTCATTTTCAATCCCAGCGGGCATACATTATTCAAAAGCTATTATTAAAATATATGATTCAAACAGCGAGATGGTTCGTATTTTACCTGTAAATACTAGTAATTCCCAAAACAATTATTCGATAAAATGGGATGGTTTGTGCTACAATAATGCTACGGCATCTGGAACTTATTACTGTAACCTCGAATTAGACGGACGAAAATCTGCTTCTAATAAAATAATTATTATTAAGTGAAATTCATAAAAATATCTATTTTTTTTAGCTTAATCCTTTTACATGGAATTGTGTGTTCTCAAAACCTGCAATTTTATCGTGAAGACTTAACCTTTGAAATAAAGGATGGATTTTTCTATGTTAACGGAATCTATAATTTTTGTAATAACGGAGACAAAGAAATACAACAGGTTTTGTTTTATCCATTTCCTGTTGATAGTCTTTATGGTCGGGTAGATTCCATTAATGCATTTGACGTAAATGCAAAATCTCAAAATATTATTTTAAATATAACTGAAAAAGGATTTTTATTCAACATAGGGCTTAACCCTTATGGGATAGGTAAATATAAAATCTCTTACAGACAAAAATTATTGAAAAATAAGGCTGAATACATTTTAGTATCAACTCAAAAATGGGGTGCCCCATTTGAAAGTTCCAATTACAAGTTAATAAGCTATGATAACACGAGAATTACAGCCACCTCATATATCCCGGATAGCATAAAGCAAATAAACGACAAGGGAATTTATTATTGGAGTAAAAAAGATTTTATGCCAGATAAAAATATGATATTTTATTTTGACAGATAGATTATCTCAGTAAAGAGATCGTGCTAATTTCCTATAATAAAGAAATACCCGGTGGTGCGAAGTTTAGCAAAACATTAAAAATAATATCCTCAATACTACGAATAATTTTTTTAGATAGTTCGGGCCTGCCGGGTGCAGGGTATGTTCATAATTCTGACTTATGCCTTCTCAATTCTGACATATGCATTCTCAATTCTGGCTTCTGCCTTCTTAATTCTGGCTTCTGCCTTCTTAATTCTGACTTTTAGTGTGCTTCCAGCCAGTTATTCCCAGAGCTTATATCCACATCTAAGGGAACTTTTATGATGATGGCGTTTTGCATTTGTGCCTGTACCAAGGGCAGCATGGTTTCCAGTTCCGGCTTATAGACATCAAACACCAACTCATCGTGCACCTGCATGATCATGCGGCTTCTTGTCTGCATTTCTGTCATCTGTTTGTATATATTGATCATCGCAATTTTGATGATATCGGCAGCAGAGCCTTGAATCGGGGCATTGATGGCATTGCGCTCGGCATAACCCCTTACCACGGCGTTCGCTGAATTGATGTCGCGCAGATAACGCCTGCGGCCCAGTATCGTTTCCACATAACCTTTTTTCCGGGCAGATGAAATGGTGTCTTCCATATATTTTTTTATCGCAGGGTATTTTATGAAATATTGTTCTATGATCTCTGCAGCCTCTTTACGCTGGATATTCAGCCGTTCAGCTAATCCAAAAGCCGAAATGCCGTATATGATACCAAAATTTACCATCTTGGCATTACGCCGCATTTCTTTGGTAACATCAGCCAAAGCCACGTTGTAAACCCTCGAAGCCGTGGCCGCGTGAATGTCGTGCCCCTGCCTGAAATCTTCAATCATATTAGCTTCTTCACTTATAGAGGCAATAACACGCAATTCGATCTGTGAATAGTCGGCGGAAACCAGCACGTAGTCTTCGTTACGCGGGACAAATGCCTTGCGGATTTCACGGCCTCTTTCTGTCCTTACTGGAATATTCTGCAGGTTCGGATTGTTGGAACTCAACCGTCCCGTGGCAGCCACCGCCTGGTTATACGAAGTGTGGATACGCCCGGTACGGGGATTGATAAGCTCAGGCAGCGCGTCAACATAGGTTGATTTGAGTTTTGTCAGGGAACGGTAATCCAGGATTTTTTGTATGACAGGGTGTTTGTTGACAAGCTTGGTCAGTACATCTTCAGCGGTAGAAAACTGTTTGGTGGCTGTTTTTTTGGGGTTTTCAATGATCTTCAGATGCCCGTAAATAACGTCACCCAGTTGTTTGGGTGAAGAAATATTAAATTCAAGGCCAGCCAGTTCAAAAATTTCTTTTTCCAGTTGTTGTATTTCTGTCTGCAACTGTGCAGAATAATCATTAAGTGCTGTTTTATCAAGCCGGACGCCTTCGGTTTCCATGGAGGCGAGTACGGGAATCAGGGGAATTTCCACGTCTTTAAATAGTGAAGTTACATTGGCTTCTTTCAGTAGTGGCTCAAAGATTTGTTTTAACTGAAAAGTAACATCGGCGTCTTCAGCAGCATATTCTTTTATTTCCTCATCGCTGATAATGGCCATAGAGAGTTGATTCTTGCCTTTTTTCCCAATGAGTTTCTCGATCGGAACCGGCTCGTAATTCAAATAGCTTTGCGACAGATAATCCATGTTGTGCCTCATGTCGGGTTCAATAAGGTAATGTGCCAGCATGGTATCGAAAAGCGGACCTTTCACCTCAACATCATACCATTTCAGCATCTCCATGTCGAACTTCAGGTTTTGACCTATTTTCAATTTTTCCTGGTTTTCAAAAAGGTGTTTGAATTCCTGAACCAACTGACAGGCGTCGTGGTATTCCTTTGGGAGCCTGATAAAATATGCTTTGTGGGGCTGCATGCAAAATGATAAGCCAACCATTTCAGCAGCATTCGGGTCAATACCTGTCGTCTCCGTATCAAAACAAAACTCCTTGCAGTTGGTGAGTTCAGCGATCAGCTCTTTTCTTTTCTCCGCAGTATCTACTAAAATGTATTCATGCGGTGTGTTGTAAATATTCTTTAGTGAACCTTCGGTTTGCGGCTCATTTTCCTGTGGAACTTCGCTGAACAGATCCGGTTGACTATTTAGCTGGGCCTGTGCTGCACCCTGCTTTTGTAAGGAAATGTCGGTGAATACCCGTTTTGCAAAAGTCCGCATTTCCAGTTCCTCAAAGAGCTCTTTTAATATATTCTCGTTGGGATGCTCCATGATAAGTTTGTTCTCTTCGAAGGCAATGGGAACATTCAGGATGATGGTGGCCAGGGCTTTTGACTGAATAGCAAGGTCGCGGCCTGCGATAACTTTTTGTTTCAGCCCTTCAGGAGTAATAGAATCGGTGTTTTCGAGGATTTTCTCGAGAGAACCGAATTCGTTAACCAGTTTACGGGCGCCAACTTCTCCAATACCGTATATCCCGGGAATATTGTCGGAGGCATCGCCCCAGATACCGAGCATGTCAATTACCTGTTCCGGCTTTTGTATGCCAAACCTTTCACATACTTCCCTGGGGCCCATGATAGTCGCCTTATCCCCGAAGCGTGCAGGTTTATAGATAAACACGTTATCACTGACCAATTGCCCGAAATCCTTATCGGGTGTGACCATATAAACGGTATACCCGGCCTGCTCGGCCTCTTTGGCAAGGGTTCCTATCACGTCGTCGGCTTCATAACCATCCACATAAAGTGCAGGAATATTAAATCCCTCAATCAGTCTTTTTATATAAGGAATAGAACTGACAAGGTCTTCAGGAGTTTCCTGACGGTTGGCTTTGTAGTGTATGTATTCATCGTGGCGCAGGGTAGGGGCCATGGTGTCGAAGGCAACGCCGATATGCGTGGGCTTTTCTTCTTTCAGCAGTTTGTATAAAATGTTGGCAAAGCCATAAACAGCGGAAGTATTTACCCCTTTAGAATTGATGAGCGGCCGGTCGCGATAAGCATAAAACGCTTGGTAGATAAGCGCCATGGCATCGAGGAGGTAGAGTTTTTTTTCTGAGTTCATGTATTATAAATTATTTACGGTAAAAATAGGAAAAAGAAGGGATATTTCACGAAATGCCCTGAATGGAAAATGATTTATTAAAATAAGGGACAAATTCATAAAATTGCTGTAAAGGATGCGTTTTTCTCCCATAGATCCTGCTGATTACGCTGATTTATTTTTTGTTTTTCTGCATCAATCTGTGCCATCTACGGGAACCATTCTTCATTTTTCTCCCGTTTCCGCCTAGGCGGATCGCTGATTTACGCTGATTTATTAATTTTTTCATCTGTGGTTATCTGCGCCATCTGCGGGAAAACTTCTCTATTTTCTCCCGCTGATCTCGCTGATTTACGCTGATTTATTAATTTTTTCATCTGCGGCTATCTGCGCTATCTACGGGAAAACTTCTCATTTTTCTCCCGCTGATCATGCTGATTTGCGCTGATTTATTAATTTTTCATCTGCGGTTATCTGTGCCATTTGCGGAAAAACTTCTCTATTTTCTCCCGCTGATCCCGCTGATTTACGCAGATTTATTAATTTTTCATCTGCGGCTATCTGCGCTATCTGCGGGAAATATTTTATGCTCGCATCGAAGATTCTGCTTTTTAGCTTATTTACGCAAAACTTAAGCTTTCCAACCTAATCAACTCAATTAACACTGCACTCAATCAATTTAATCAACTTTGTAATCAATTAACTTGATCAACTCTTTACTCAATCAACTCTGTACTCAATTAACTTAATCAACTCTGTACTCAATCGACTAACTTACTAATTCTTCAACTCCTCAAGCAGTGTCTTTGCATCTTTCCAGATGAGTCTTGAGCGTTTGCGCCATATCAGGTAGCCTATAAGTCCTGCAATGACCATTATTCCCCAATAAACAGCCTGTATGGTTAAAATTTTGGTACAGATGCCGGTATCCCAGGTTGCGAGTCTTTCAACATAGGAAATAGTAAACCCATAGCTTATAATGACAACCACTATCATCACCGGTATCCATTTTATGCTGAAAAATCTGTACCGTCTCACGGTTTTTTTCAATAGTGTCAGCAGTGGTGTAGAATAATCTACCTTTTTGTATATCAGATATTCCCAGATAAAGTAAAAGGTTCCAATGATAAAAGCCAGCACATAGCTGTGTCCCGCCATACGGTCAGTGAGCGAAAGTTTCGGGTCGGGATTGAAGATAAAAAGTATGGCGTAAAAGATGGTAAAAACCAGGTACAGGATAAACATGCCAAACATAATTTTTTTGTTTCTGTTGTCTTCTTTTCTCATCCTGGCGATAAGATTCTCGGTGTTGGAAAAGTTGGCAGCATGTTGAGTTTCCTCATGCAATTCAGGTGCTATATTGTTATTGTTTTTCATAATTCCCTCCTTGAATTTTTTGCTTTAGTTCTTCGCGGATACGGTGAAGTTTGGTTCGTACATTGGGTTCGGTGATGCCGATGATGTCCGATATTTCTTTTGTAGTTAGTTTTTCTATAGATAGGGTTATCAGCAGTTTGTCGATGACGTTGAGCTGGTTGATGATTTCATGCAGCCCGTCTAATTTCTTTTCTGTTTCTATCTTATGTTCATGCTCATCGTCCTGCATCAGTATATTAAAGTGTTGGTCGTTGAGAGTCAGGTTGAACTGCGACCTGCGGTTTTCTTTCATGATATAGTTCAGGGAGGTGTTCACGGCAATGCGGTATATCCAGGTGCTGATGGCTGAATCGCCCCGGAAGTTGTCGAGGCTGCGCCAGATATTGATCAGTACCTCCTGCTGCAGGTCCTGGGTGTCTTCATCCGACCGTGAATAATACCGGCAAATACTCCGGATGCGTTGTTGCTGTTCCTCCACTATCTTTCGAAATCTCTCCTCTTTAGGATTCATCGTGATTTAGTGTTTGGGTTTTTGATGATTTTAAGGAAAAAATGTTACATTTTCTGTAATTTTTTCTCCCTGTAAAGTTAACTTTTTTAGCTTTCATGGTTGGAAACAACATGATGCAGAAAATTTTTCTTTGAAAAATGTTTATTTTTGTAGTAACCCCAAAAATCAATTTTTATGAAACATTTGCTCAAATCAGTGTTGATGCTTGCCTGCGTGTTTTCTTTGATGCTGCCGGGATGTAAGAAATACGAGGATGGCGATACTTTTTCACTGCTATGCAAGATGTATGTGGTAAATAAATGGAAGATTGAAAAACAATTTATGTACAATACCGGAGCCGATATCACCCCGGCCAACAACGATTGGCTGCATTTGAAAAGCGATTTTCGTTATGTTCAGTATCAGTCCGATACGGTTGCATCTGAGGGTAATTGGGCCTTGGACGGAAAGAAAGAGGAGTTCATCATGATACCCGATGATTATGTACTGGGGACTCAAATCGGGATGGTTTATACCATCGTCCGCCTCGAAAATAAAAGGTTCCGCATCAGGTCGAACAGTACCAATCCTATCGAAACCCATTATATCCCCAGGTAATAATCGGGAGCAGGTATTGTCTTTTATAACAATTAAGGGTTCAGCCTTGTGCTGATAATTTCTTCGCCGGGATTGAAATATCCGTGATATATTTTTGGAAAGTCTTTTCTTATTTCTTCAATTAAATTTTTTATACCGTAACAGTTGCTGTCTTTTTCGGGTAGCACAATCTCGTTGTACCATTCGGGATCGATGTTGAAATTGCGCCACTGTATCATGCTGATGTCATAATTTCTGATAAGGTTTTTCAGGGCTTGAATTTCATTTTTTTCGTCGGTGTAGCCCGGGAAAACAAAATAATTGACCGAAACCCACCTGTTGTATTTTCTGGCAATTTGTATGCTTTTCATCACATCCGCAAAAGAATAATTGGTGGGGTTGTAATATTTCTGGTAGTTTTTTTCCTGTGCACTGTTCATGCTAACACGGATGCTTTGCAGGCCGGCCTTGCATAATTCTTCAACTGCTTCGGGTTTGCTGGCATTGGTGTTGAGGTTGATGATGCCTTTTTGTGTTTTTGATCTTATCAGTTTGATGGCTTCGCGAATAGTTTCCCAAACCAGCAGGGGCTCTCCTTCGCAGCCCTGCCCAAAACTGACCACCGGATTTGGGGCGGTGTTCAGGTGCTCAACGGCAATTTCGGCTATTTCTTCCGGGGTGGGAACAAAGGTGATACGGTTTTGCGAAGAACATATGTCGTGGTCTTTGGGCTGATAGGAAATACAACCAACACATCGCGAATTGCATGTGGGCGAAGTGGGTAGCGGGGCTTCCCAGCGGTTCATAAAATAGTTGCGGGCGGCAGGACAAAAATACACCAGCGCACAATGCGAAAGATGTTTCAATAAGCGATTGGCGGGTTGTTTTTTGAGCATGCGCTTAGCATTTTTCTCAACATAAAACTGGTTAAACTGGTCGCAATCCTGCCTGATATCGGGATCGATACGGAAAATAGTGGAATAAAATTTTTGGTCAAGCCAGCCGATAGCGGCATATGCGTAGAGTGGCAAACGGGGTGCGCCGGCTTCAGTTTTCCAAACAGCGTGGTGAGTAAGCGTATATGCCGGAGCTGCAAAAGCCGCCACGGCCCAGCCTTTTTCACAAGTACGGAATTTGTTCGTTTTTGGATCGTAACCTATAGCACGCCTGCCGGGCAAGTGAAAAAAATCGCTGCCTTCAGGTAATGCGATAAGGTCTTCGGCATTTAATTCTACAGTTTTGTTTGCTGTTCTTCCACAAACCAACAATGAAGTATCTTCAAAGATATTTCCCTTGTCGTCGCTATATAATAAGTATGGAGTTTTTGTAGGATGCAATTTTTTACGTTAATTAGAAAGTCAGGATTTTCTGTCGCGGTGGATCTGTGCCTCCGTGGTTTTCACGCATTGTTTATCCAGGCGGCTACTTCTTCTATAGTAGGTGCTTTGATGTCGAGTTTTAGTTTTTTTCGTAATCCGCAGATGCTGTTAAAGAGTTTGTTGGGGACTGCTGTTTTCAAGGCTTCCAACGTCGGGACCCCGGCTTTCATTATCAGTTCGGCATATTCGGCAGGGATGCCTTTGGCTACAAAATCTTCAGCTGAAATTACCACCGATTTTATTTCAGGTTTCATCTGGGGGAAGAACAATACATCCTGTATGGAGTGCGAGTTGGTCATGATCATGGCCAGGCGGTCGATGCCCATGCCTAACCCAGCGGTAGGCGGCATGCCGTATTCAATGGCCCGCAAAAAATCTTCGTCGAGCACCATCGACTCGTCATCGCCTCGCCTGCCCAGCTCCAGCTGCGCTTCAAAACGTTGCCGCTGGTCAATGGGGTCGTTGAGTTCCGAAAAGGCATTACAGAGCTCTTTGCCGTTCACGATGGCTTCAAAACGTTCCACCAGGCCTTCTTTGCTGCGGTGTTTTTTTGCCAGGGGAGACATTTCCACAGGATAGTCGGTGATAAATGTCGGTTGTATCAATTTGGGTTCGCAGGTGGCGCCGAATATTTCGTCAATCAGTTTGCCCTTTCCCATGGCTTCAGTGGTTTCTACGCCAAGCTTGGTTGCTGTTTGCCTCAGTGCCGGCTCGTCCATGGCAGAAATATCTATGCCTGTAAAGTGTTTTATAGCTTCAAACATCGTAAAACGTTTCCATGGACGTTTGAAATCAATAATATTGTCGCCTACCTTTATCTGCGTATTTCCGTTGGTGTCGTAAGCAATTTTCTCCACCATTTCTTCCACCAGGTTCATCATCCATTCGTAGTCTTTGTATGCCACATAGAGCTCCATCTGCGTAAATTCCGGGTTGTGAAACCTGTCCATGCCTTCGTTGCGGAAGTCTTTTGCAAACTCAAAAACCCCGTCGTATCCGCCGACAATAAGGCGTTTTAAGTATAATTCATTGGCAATGCGCAGGTACAGCGTGCTGTTGAGGGCATTATGAAAAGTTTTGAAAGGACGTGCAGCAGCGCCGCCATAAAGAGGTTGTAATACCGGAGTCTCTACTTCGAGGTAGCCTTTTTGGTTTAAAAAAGTCCTCATTGAATTCATGATGGCAGCCCTTTTGATAAAAGTTTGCCTGACATTCGGATTGACTATAAGGTCAACATAGCGCTGGCGGTAGCGTTGTTCAGGATCGGTAAAGGCATCATAAACGACGGCATCTTTCTCTTTTACGATGGGAAGTGGCCGCAACGATTTGCTCAATAAACTGAATTCCTTGACATGAATGGTTATCTCGCCCATCTGGGTAATAAAAACAAATCCTCTTACTCCGATGATGTCGCCTATGTCGAGAAGCCTTTTGAATACCGTATTATACAAGGTTTTGTCTTCTCCCGGACAGATGTCGTCGCGTTTAAAATATAACTGGATACGGCCGTGTGCATCCTGCAATTCCACAAAGGAAGCTGCACCCATGATGCGGCGCGACATGATACGCCCGGCGATGCTGACATTCTGGTACATGAAGGTATTGGCAGGGAAATTTACATGTATTTCGGTAGTAATGGCATTCACTTCAAAGGTTTCGGCAGGATAGGGGTTAATTCCTGTTTTATACAGTTCTTCCAGTGCCTGTCTTCTGATTTGTTCCTGTTCGCTTAATTCGGTACTCATTTTAAAATTTTTTGCAAAGGTATAGATTTTGCCGTTATTTCCAGCAGTATAACATCAAGAAATTATACTGCATGAGCTGGTTTAACCCAGGGGACATCTGGCAGCGGATGATTTTGGAATGTGTTTTCCGGCGCTCAGTTTCCGCGGCAATATGGCACAACATTATACCGTCATTTTATTACAAAAAACGCATTTCCGAATACGGAAGTGTAGGGCAGGTAGTTATAAACTACCATTTATTAAGTTCGAAGTTCGGAAACTTCGAACAACTGGCAACTGGAAAAAACCTTTTAATTTTGGTACAGGCATAAGCATATTTTTTTACTACATTTGCCAGCAATTTTTTTAAAAATGGTCAGTGTAACATATAAAGATCTCGGACTTATTGATTACAAAGAGGCATGGGACTACCAGGAAACCTTGTTTAATGAAATCATTGATTATAAAACCGGTAAAATAGTTCCGGAAAATGGCCAACAACATAATTACCTGCTTTTTTGCGAACACCCCCACGTATATACGCTCGGCAAGAGTGGCTCGGAAAAAAACCTGCTGATAAATTACATTCAGTTGCAGGCCAAAAATGCAGTTTTTTATAAAACCAACCGCGGGGGCGACATTACTTACCACGGCCCGGGGCAAATTGTCGGTTATCCGATACTGGATCTTGAAAAATTCAACTTTGGCGTAAAAACATACATTTTTGCTTTGGAGGAAAGCATTATCCAAACGCTGGAACATTATGGGATAAAAGCGGAACGTCTTGCAGGCGCCACCGGTGTATGGCTCGGCACCGATACTCCGCAGGTGCGAAAAATATGTGCCATCGGTGTGCGTACCAGCCGCTATGTGAGTATGCACGGTTTTGCTTTTAATGTGAATACCGACCTTTCCTATTTCAATCATATCAATCCCTGCGGATTTACCGACAAAGCGGTTACCTCTTTATCCAAAGAACTCGGAACCGCAATGAATATTGAAGATGTGAAGAAAACCCTGCTGCAAAAAATTGCGGAAGTTTTTAATATGGAGTTGGTTTCCATACCGGAATAAAATTTTTAAAAAACTCTTAAACTTTTTACGTCAAAAACGTTTCCGTAGTTTTTTTTGTTTATTTTTGTGTCATGGAAGATAAAGTCACAAAAATTCTGCAACAGGTTTCGGATTTATACCAGAAATATGGTATAAAGAGTGTTTCCATGGATGATGTTGCCCGGGAACTGGGCATTTCCAAAAAAACACTTTATGAATATTTTAAGGATAAAGAGGATCTGGTTGGCAAGGTGCTCGAGTCGCAGATGTCGCAGATACGGGCGGTTTTTGAAATTGAAAAGGATGATGAGCACAATGCTGTTGATCATTTACTTGAGATAGACCGCATCATTACCGCCTTTTTAAAAAATTTCAGCCCTACTATCCATTATGATCTTCAAAAGTACTATCCATCGGTGTTCAGGTCGATATTTGAATATAAAAGGGGATTTATGTTCGACAGCATAAAAGCCAACCTGGAAAGGGGTATTAAAGAAGGCTTGTACCGTTCAGATTTTAACTCTGATATTATTGCCCAGATTTATGTCAACCAAATCGAAGCTTCGCTGGGTTCGGGTTTTATTACAAGTATGGAATTTACCACTAATGAGCTTTTCAGCGAAATGTTTACCTATCACTTTCGCGGTATTGCTAGCAAAAAGGGGATAGAATACTTTGAAAAAAAGATTTGTCTTACACCAAATATTAAATGAATGATTAAAAAAATATTGCAAAAAGTTACTGTTTTATACGTCGTATGCTTGTGTTGTGCTGATCGGGCAATGTGCCAGTCCACAGCTATGGAGAGCTTTTCATTGCAGGAAGCCATGGATTATGCCGTTACCAACAGCTACAAGGTGCGTGAGGCTTCTATTGATTTGCAGTCAACCATAGCCCGGCGCAAAGGTTATCTTTCTCTGGGCATGCCACAGATCAATGCCAATGCCAGTTATCAGTACTATTTCAATCTCCCTGTGCAACTGATGCCTAATATCCTAACACCCGCGGTTGACGGCTCTTTGGTGCAGCACGGGCTGATAACACCCGATCAGATGATGCCCGTAAGCGATGAGAAACTGCCGGTACAGTTTGGATCAACCAACAACCTCACGGTTGGGATCAATGCTTCACAGGTTGTCTTTGACGGTACCTATTTAGTGGGCCTCAAAGCCGCCTCCATGCTGGTGGAGCTTAGCAAGGCCTCCGTTGATAAATCCATCCGCGAGATCAAATCCAGTGTGGCACAGGCATATTACCTGGTGCTTATTGCCCGCGAAAACCGCCGCATCCTTGATTCGACCTACACCAAAATGAATGTGATACTCGAACAGACACGGCAGTTTCACACCAGCGGCTTCATCGAAGATACCGATGTGGAACAACTTTCGCTAATGGTTTCCAACCTGAAAAACAAAATGGACATGACCGACAGAAATATCGACCTGGCTGTGGATTTACTGCAACTGCAGATGGGTATGGATATTGACCAGGAAATAATACTGAAAGACGATTTGATGACCTTGCTGGATCAGGCTATAGCCTACAATCTGGCCGATAAACAGTTTGATGTGAACGACCATATTGATTTTCAATTGTTGAAAAGCCAGGAACGCCTCCTCAGTCAGGTGGTTAAAGTGGATAAATCGGCCCATTATCCTACTATGGCTTTATTTTTTAATACACAATCTGCCGCGATGCGCGAAAAGTTCGATTTTTTTGACGATGGCCGCTGGTATAATACCACCCTGGTTGGAGTAAATCTTTCCATACCTATATGGAGCTCGGGAGTAAGACATTATAAAGTCATGCAGGATAAATTCGCACTGGAAAAACACCGCATCACGCTGAAAGAAGCGGAAGACGGGCTGAAAATCGATATCAACAATTCCAAGTCACT
>JAGNBV010000093.1 GCA_018004645.1 Bacteroidales bacterium | reverse complement strand
TGGGATAAAACAAATTCTTCACCCTTTAGTTTTGATTTTCCATAAACAGAAACAGGGTTGACTTTATCTGTCTCGATGTAAGGCGTGTTTTTTGTGCCATCGAACACATAATCTGTGGAGATTTGCAGCATAAAGGCACCGGCTGTTTTGGCAGCTTTGCACAAATTGTCAACGGCAGTAGCGTTAATTTCAAAAGCTTTCTGTTGTTCCTGTTCTGCTTTATCCACCGCGGTATAGGCAGCACAATTGATGATGTATGTAATATTATTTTTGCTGACAAATTCATCGACGGCCTTTTCGTTACAAATATCCAGTTCGTCAATATCGGTAAAAAAATACCGGTGCTGCGTACAGGTGTCAGCCAGCACCCTGATCTCATTGCCCAGCTGGCCATTACTTCCGGTTACAAGAATGTTACCCATTATCTTATCAAGTTATTTTTTAAAATAGGCGATGGTCTTTTCCAGACCTTCCCTGAGTTGTATTTTAGGTTCCCATCCAAGGACAGTCTTTGCCAATTCAATATCCGGTTTGCGTTGCATGGGGTCATCGGCAGGCAAAGGATGGAAAATGATTTTTGATTTCGATTTTGTCAATTCAATCACCAGTTGTGCCAATTCCAGAATGGTAAATTCCACGGGGTTCCCAATATTAACAGGGCCGATAAAATCTTCCGGAGTATTCATCATGCGTATCATGCCATCGATAAGGTCGTCCGCATAACAAAAACTCCTTGTCTGCATTCCGTCGCCGTAAATGGTAATGTCCTGGTTGTTGAGCGCCTGCAGGATAAAGTTGGACACCACCCTTCCGTCGTGGGGGTGCATGCGCGGCCCATAGGTATTGAAGATTCGGATGATTTTTATTTTAACCTGATTCTGCCGGTGATAATTCATGAACAGGGCTTCGGCGCAGCGTTTGCCTTCGTCGTAACAGGCCCGCAAACCGATAGGGTTCACATTGCCCCAGTACGATTCGTTTTGCGGGTGTTCTTTGGGGTCCCCATAAACTTCGCTGGTGGAGGCCTGTAAAATTTTTGCCTGTATCCTTTTGGCCAGGCCCAGCATGTTAATGGCGCCCATCACGGAAGTTTTGATAGTCTTTATTGGATTGTACTGATAATGTATTGGCGAAGCAGGACATGCAAGATTGTATATCTGGTCCACCTCAATAAAAAATGGCATGGTCACATCATGTCGTATCAACTCAAAGTATGGGTTATCGAGCAGGTGAACAATATTTTGTTTTTGTCCTGTGAAATAATTGTCCAGACAAATCACTTCGTTACCCTCATTCAGTAACCTTTCGCACAGGTGCGATCCCAGGAATCCGGCTCCGCCCGTTACCAAAATCTTTTTTCTCATAATTATTTAGTGGTATTGATTCCGATACAGAAATAGTCAAAGCCTTCGGCTTTCATAACAGCCAGGTCGTAGATATTCCTGCCATCGAAGATCACATATTTTTTCAACAATTTTTTTATCACATTAAAGTTGGGTGCTCTGAATTCTGTCCATTCGGTAACTATCAGCAGGCAATCGGCATCAATCAGGGCTTCGTACTGATCATTGACAAATTCAATTTTGTTGCCCAGCCGGCGTTTTGCTTCTTTCATGGCTTCGGGGTCATAGGCTTTAACTTTGGCACCTGCCTGTAAAAACTTTTCGATGAGCACCAGGGCCGGAGCTTCCCGCATATCATCGGTTTCGGGTTTAAAAGACAATCCCCACATGGCTATGGTTTTATCTTTAAGCTGGCCGTTAAAATACTTCATAACTTTATTAAAAAGCACGCTTTTCTGATCATCGTTGACTTCTTCCACAGCTTTTAAAACCCTAAGGCTGTACTTGTTTTCATCAGCGGTTTTTATCAAGGCTTTGACATCTTTAGGGAAACATGATCCGCCATAACCGATGCCTGGATAAATAAATTTGTTTCCAATGCGGCTGTCGCTCCCTATTCCTTTGCGGACCATGTTTACATTGGCTCCCATGATTTCGCACAGGTTGGCAATATCGTTCATAAAACTGATTTTTGTGGCCAACATGGCATTAGCCGCATATTTGGTCATTTCGGCGCTGGGAATGTCCATAAATATTACCGGATGGCCATTCAGGGTAAAGGGCTTATACAACTGACTCATTAATTCTTCAGCACGTTCGGACTCCAGGCCAACCACTATCCGGTCGGGCTTCATAAAATCATCGATTGCGGCGCCTTCTTTCAGAAACTCCGGATTAGAAGCCACATCGAAAGGGATATCAACACCGCGGGCCTGAAGTTCTTTTTGCACTGCATTTTTTACTTTCACCGCTGTACCCACAGGCACGGTACTTTTGGTAACCACCAGCAGATAATCTTCCATGTTTTTACCTATTTCGGAAGCAACATTTATCACATATTTCAAGTCAGCGCTCCCGTCTTCATCAGGAGGGGTCCCCACAGCGATAAATACCACCTCGGCATCGGGCAGCACCGAAGCCAGATCCGTTGAAAAATGCAGGCGGCCTTTTTCAACATTACGGTGGATCATGGTATCGAGACCCGGCTCGTATATGGGCAATATACCCTTTTTCAGGTTTTCAATTTTTTCTACATCAATATCTACACAAGTGGTATCTATGCCTACTTCAGAAAAACATGTTCCGGTAACCAAACCGACATAACCTGTTCCTACTACTACAACTTTCATAATGTTTATAAGTTTAATTTTTCATGCAAAAATAAACATTCTGCACTTTAAATCACAGAACTTTATGAGGGACTAAAATATTTTCAGGCCAACATATTATGATATCGGCATTAGAAAAAATAATTACTTGCCTATTGCAAAGACCAACAAACACAAGTATTTGTAATTTTCACCGGCCACAATCATTTACCTTAAAAGTTAGAAGGAAAAAAATTTGTCAGATAATTCTGTATCTGAAAAGATTATATAAACAAGTATAAATAAAAAAATCCCCGAAATATTTTCTGTTGTATATTTGATGTAAAAATTACTTTATTCCAGTTTAATTTAGTATTTAAGTAATTTAATATTTATTTTTGCACTCACCAAAGTCAATTCATAATTTGAACATACATGCAAATTATAAAAATAAAAAAAGGCCTTGATATTCCGATGAAAGGCAGCGCGGCAAAGGCAACCAAAGCCTTTTCAATGCCGGAATATGTTGCCATCAAACCAGCGGATTTTAACAATGTATTGCCCCGATTAATGGTAAACCCCGGCGACCGTGTAAAAGCCGGAACCCCGCTGTTTAAAAACAAATACGATGAACGCCTTGTCTTTACATCGCCGGTGAGCGGGGTGGTTATGGAGCCTGTACGCGGGGATAAGCGGCTGATCATGGAAATACCCGTAAAAGCAGACAAAAACCTTGTTTATGAAGAGTTTGGCCATCATGATATTTCTTCCATGAATACAGAAGATGTCCGGTTGTTGCTCATTAAATCCGGTTTATGGACTTATATCAGGCAACGGCCCTACGACCTCATTCCAGCCGTGGACGCCACACCGCGCGATATCCACGTTTCCACTTTCGACAGCTCCCCTCTGGCACCGGATTATAATTATTTACTAAAAGACAAGTTGGTCTTTTTTCAGGCCGGCATTGATGCTTTGGCCAGGCTGTGTGGCAAAAAAGTACACCTGGGACTTGATGGCTCCACCGACAACAATATTTTCTCTCCGGTTAAAAATGCTGAGCTTCACTATTTCAAAGGACCTCATCCTGCCGGCAATGTGGGCGTGCAAATTCACCACACCATACCCATCAACAAGGGAGAAAGTGTCTGGTACCTTAATCCGCAGGATGTGGCCATGATAGGAAAATTATTCGTTGACGGTATTTACGATGCCCGCCGCACGATAGCTTTAACAGGGCCTGAAGCCGGCAAACCTGCATACATGGAAGTTTTAGCAGGCAGCAAATTAAAAACTCTTGTTGAAATCCCTGACCAGGGACAACACCTTAGAATAATCAGCGGCAATGTATTAACGGGCGACATTGTCAGCACTGAGGGTTATTTGGGATATTACCACCACCAGCTCACTATTATTAGCGAAGGAGATTACCATGAATTTATCGGCTGGGCGATGCCCGGATTCAAAAAATTCAGTAACTCACGACTGTTTTTCAGCTGGTTGTTTCCGGGAAAAAAATACGATTTTGACACCAATTACCATGGTGGTCACAGGCCACTGGTAATGACGGGGCAATATGAAAAGGTATTTCCTTTTACTATTTTACCGGTTTACCTCGTGAAAGCCATCCTTGCCCAGGACATTGAAAAGATGGAACAGCTGGGTATTTACGAAGTGGCTCCCGAAGATTTTGCATTATGCGATTATGTATGCACTTCAAAAACGGAGGTGCAGCAAATAGTGCGCGAAGGCTTGGAAATGCTAAGAAAAGAAATGAGTTAACAAAGAAATTATCACACGATGAAAGGTTTAAGAAAATACATCGATTCCATAAAACCAAAGTTTAGAAAAGGAGGCCGGTTTGCAAAGCTGGAGTCCACATTCGAGGCTTTTGAGACTTTTTTGTTTGTGCCAAAAAAGGTTACCTCATCGGGCAGCCACATCCGCGACTCTGTTGACCTGAAACGCACGATGATTATTGTGGTGGTGGCATTGATGCCGGCCTTGATTTTCGGCATGTGGAATGTTGGCTACCAGTTTCACAAGGCCATGGGTACCAGTGTCAGCATACTGGCTGATTTCTGGTTTGGATTTCAGGCCGTGTTGCCCATCATTGTAGTATCCTATGTAACAGGCCTGGCCATAGAATTTATTTCGGCACAGATCCGTCATCATGAAGTGAATGAAGGATTTCTTGTTACGGGGATGCTGATACCCTTGATCATGCCGGTTAACATTCCGCTATGGGTAGTTGCTGTAGGCACCGCTTTTGCCGTGATTTTTGTAAAAGAAGTTTTCGGAGGTACAGGGATGAATATCTTTAACCCCGCCCTGGTGGCAAGGGCCTTTATCTTTTTTGCCTACCCTTCGGAGATCAGTGGCGACAGTCCGTGGATATTTGGTTTTGACAATAACCTGAGCGGCGTAGATGGCATTACGGGTGCCACAGCATTGTCGCAAGCTGCTGCAGGGCATTTAGAATCGCTGCCATCGCTATCGGATATGTTTTTTGGATTTATCCCCGGCTCTATAGGCGAGACATCAAAACTGGCCATATTACTTGGCGCACTGATTTTGATAATCACCGGCGTTGGCAGCCTGCGTATCATGTTGTCAACCATAGCCGGTGGTGTTTTCATGACATTGATTTTCAACCTGATCGGAGCCAATAACTATATGCAGATTGATCCCCTGACACAACTGATGATGGGAGGTTTTATGTTTGGCACGGTGTTTATGGCCACCGACCCCGTAACATCCTCGCAGACTGCTTCAGGCAAAATAGTGTATGGTTTTCTGATCGGAGTTTTTGCAATACTCGTCAGGGTGTTTAACCCTGCCTACCCCGAAGGCATGATGTTGTCCATACTGCTGATGAACACTTTTGCGCCATTGATTGACCATGTGGTTGTGCAGAATAACATCCGCAAGCGTTTGAAAAGATTGCCGAAGATAAATACCAATGTTGAACCCAAATAACCAAACTTTATGTTCAGTAACAGATATACGCTGATTTACTCCGCCATTTTGGTAATTGTTGTTGCTGTCGCCCTGACCATTGTGGCTGTGATGCTGAAACCGGCCCAGACCAGCAACATCCGGGTAGAAAAGATGCAAAACATCCTGAAGTCGGTGAATATGCAATCCAATGCAAAAAATGCCGAAGAATTATACAAAAAATACATAACCGAATCGTTTGTGATAACCTCAGATGGAACGCTTAAAAACGACATCAAGGCCTTTGATGTCGATCTGAATCTTGAATTAAAGAAAAAACCGGAGCAGCGAAATCTTCCCATTTTTGTGTTTACCGGCGATGAAGGAAACCGTTATTATATTATTCCCGTGAGAGGGAAAGGCCTATGGGGACCAATTTGGGGCTACCTGTCTTTTAAGAGCGATTTCAATACCATAGTGGGAACCATGTTTGACCACAAAGGCGAAACTCCAGGCCTCGGCGCTGAAATAAACACCCCGGTGTTTCAGGAACAATTCATTGGAAAGACAATTTTTGATGAACAGATGAATTTTGTTTCTATCAAAGTAATAAAGGGGGGAGCGGCGCCGGATGACATACACGGGGTGGATGCCGTTTCGGGCGGAACGATTACCAGCCAGGGCCTGGAAGCCATGATCTTTGACGGCCTGACTCCCTATGTTACCTATTTCAACAAACAAATGAAACAAGAAAATTCAGTTACCAAATAAGTGATCATTATGAAAAACCTCAAACTGATAAAATCCCCGTTAAATCTTGAGAATCCCATTACTGTGCAGGTTTTGGGAATTTGTTCATCCCTTGCTGTAACAGCACAGTTAAAACCGGCGCTGGTAATGGCATTGTCGGTTACCGTTGTTACCGCTTTCTCTAACCTGATTATTTCTGCGCTGCGCAACACCATTCCTTCGCGCATCAGGATTATTGTGCAACTGGTAGTTATTGCCGCCCTGGTAATTATTGTTGATCAGGTGCTGAAAGCCTATGTGTATGATGTAAGTAAAAAACTTTCAGTATTTGTGGGTCTTATCATCACCAATTGCATTTTGATGGGCCGGCTGGAAGCTTTTGCCATGGCCAATAAGCCGTGGCCCTCCTTTCTTGACGGCATCGGGAATGGCCTTGGCTATGGTTTAATTCTTGTGATTATTGCATTTATCAGGGAATCGCTTGGCTCCGGCACCCTGTTTGGCTTTCACATCATTCCGCAAACCTTTTATGATCATGGGTACATGAACAACGGCATGATGATTCTGCCGCCCATGGCTCTGATCATCATTGGAGTCATTATTTGGGTGCAACGCAGTTTTAATAAAAGTTTAATTGAAAAATAAAATTCAACGATATGAATGACCTGGTAAATATTTTTGTCCGTTCGATATTCATTGACAATATGATATTTGCATATTTCTTAGGAATGTGCTCATATCTGGCGGTATCAAAGACTGTAAAAACCTCGTTCGGGTTGGGTGTCGCGGTGGTATTTGTGCTGGTTATTACGGCCCCAGTCAATTGGCTTATTGACACCTACCTGTTAAAACCCGGAGCCTTGAGTTGGCTTGGCAGCGGATATTCGGATGTGGATCTCAGCTACCTGAGTTTTATAATTTTCATCGCAGTTATAGCAGCTATTGTGCAACTGGTTGAAATGGTAGTTGAAAAATTCAGTCCTTCGCTGTACAATGCTTTGGGAATCTTTCTTCCATTGATTGCTGTTAACTGTGCCATTCTGGGACTTTCCCTCTTTGTGCAGGAAAGAGAATACACAGCCATCAGCGAAGTAACCGTTTATGCCCTGGGCTCGGGCATCGGCTGGCTGCTGGCCATAGTGTCTATCGCAGCAATACGTGAAAAGATTAAGTATTCCAATGTCCCGGTACCCCTCAGGGGACTAGGCATTACCTTTATTCTTACCGGGCTTATGGCCATTGCCTTTATGAGTTTCATGGGAATAAAAATCTGACAAACAAAACAATTAAAAAAACCTGAAATTATGATATTGCTGGATGCAGGATTAGGATTAATATTGGTACTGGGCATTACAATCTTTCTAGTAATAAGTTTGTTGCTGGTACTTTTGCTTTTATTTGCTAAAGCCAAGCTGTCGCCATCAGGCCCTGTGCTGATAACCATAAACAGCGACAAAGAAGTTGAGGTTAACTCAGGTTCTTCGCTGTTGTCCACCTTGTCGGAAAACAAGATTTTTCTACCTTCGGCCTGCGGTGGCAGTGGAACCTGCGGGATGTGCCGATGCCAGGTTATCAGCGGTGGCGGCAGTATTTTACCAACCGAAGTTGGTTTTTTCACCCGGAAACAGATACAAGACAATTGGCGATTGGGCTGCCAAGTGAAAGTAAGGGAAAACCTGGAAATTCAAATTCCGAAAGAGATATTCGGCATAAAGAAATGGGAATGTGAAGTGGTGTCCAATAAAAACGTGGCTACTTTTATCAAAGAATTTATTGTAAAACTCCCTGAAGGGGAAAGCCTGGATTTTCTCTCCGGAGGTTATGTACAGATAGATGTGCCCAAATGCGAAGTAGATTATAAAGATATCATTGTGGAAGAAAAATTTCGTAGCGACTGGGAAAAATTCAGGATGTTTAATCTGAAGATGAAGAACCCCGAGCCGGTGTATCGGGCATACTCTATGGCGAACCACCCGGCTGAAGGCAATATCGTTATGCTGAATATACGTATTGCCACTCCGCCCTGGGATAAAAAAATCAAAGGTTTTATGAAAGTTAACCCGGGTATATGTTCTTCTTATATCTTTTCGCGTAAACCGGGCGATAAAGTGATGGTATCAGGGCCTTACGGAGAGTTCCATATCAAACACACCGACAAAGAAATGGTGTATATTGGCGGCGGCGCCGGTATGGCACCTTTGCGTTCGCACATTTTTCACCTGTTCCATACCGAGCACACCAAACGCAAAGTTTCCTTCTGGTATGGCGGTCGCTCAATGCGAGAGATTTTTTATGAAGACCATTTCAGGGCCATCGAAAAAGAAAATCCAAATTTCACCTTTAATATCGCACTGTCAGAGCCTTTACCCGAAGACAACTGGACAGGCTACACGGGATTTATTCATCAGGTGGTTTATGACAATTACCTAAGCAAACACCCCGAACCGGAAGATATTGAATACTATCTCTGCGGCCCGCCAATGATGAATGATGCCGTATTTAAAATGTTAGACAACCTGGGAGTACCCAAGGAGAATATTGCCTATGACGATTTTGGCGGTTAAGCATTGTTGTTAATTTGCCAATTTCAGTCCCACAATGCCCACCATAATCAATAGCACAGACAACATCCTGAGCAGTGTTGTCGGATCTTTAAAAAAAATTATCCCGATAATGAACGTTCCGGCGGCGCCGATGCCTGTCCAGACGGAATAAGCTGTTCCGATAGGAATTTGGCGCTGGGCCATCCACAGAAACAAACCGCTGAGAGCCATGGAGACTACCGATACGGCTATCCACGGCCATTTATATTCGGCATGTACCTGCGACAACTTAAAGCCCAGGGGCCAACCTACTTCAAACACTCCGGCAATAAGAAGATAAATCCATTCCATAGTTCAACAAAAATCATTATTTGCCGGCTTCCCCGGGGTGGTGTTCATTAAAATTTTCGCATTGTGTTTGGTCTTTTCCATTACTGCCACAGGTGCATCCAAAAGGTTTGCCGGTCTTGGGGTCGGTAACGGAACATGATTTTTTAAACTCGCCGTTTTTCTTCACTATTACCCTGATTGCAAATCCGGCAAAAGCGATAGCCAACAGAATTATAGCAGGGAGCAACAGTTTCATCATGCGAGTATTTGATAGGTAGTATTTATGTCCGGGAAGTTTTTCACGTCAATTCCCGATACTTTTTTTTTGCCCTCATATATATCAATAATTTCCTTTTACGGGCGCGCCGGTAATAACTGCCACGCTGGAACCGCATCCCAACCTGTTGGCGCCGGCATGTATCAAACTCACCGCCTGTTCAAAATTCCTGATGCCGCCGCTGGCTTTAACACCCAGATCGGGTCCCACCACTTTTCGCATCAAAGCGATATCTTCAACGGTGGCTCCGCCACCCATAAAGCCGGTACTTGTTTTAACAAAATCAGCACCGCATTGTTTAGAAATTTCGCAAGCCTGTATCTTTTCTTTCTCATCAAGAAATACCGTTTCAATGATCACTTTCAGCAGGGCACCTCCCTGGCAAGCTTGACGTACAGCCTGAATATCCTTTTCCACGGTGGCGAGGTCTTGCGATTTCAAAGCTCCCACATTAATTACCATGTCAATTTCTTCGGCGCCGGACGCTATCGCATTCTTTGTTTCGAAAGCCTTGCTCGCGCTGTCCATAGCGCCCAGAGGAAACCCGATAACAGAACAAATTTTTATTCCTGAACCCTTGAGAATACCGGTAACAAAAGGCACCCAGAATGAGTTAACACATACCGATTTGAAACGGTAAGTAACAGCCTCTTCGCACAAACGGACAAATTGCTCACGTGTGGATTCAGGTTTCAGCAGAGTATGATCGATATATGAGGCCAGCTCTGCCTGCGAAATCGCCATATTTTTTAAAGTATCCTTTGCTGATTCTTCCTTTTTTGTTTTGTCATTCGATGCATCCTGATTCATTTTTTCCTCCATTTTTAAATGATAATTTTATAATTGCATTTCTTTTCAAGGTTGGCAAACCCAACATTTATTCCAATAGGCGACAGCCTGAAACTCCGTGAAAAATCAATTGTTTACATAATTACTGCAGACTATTTATTAAGGTACAAATATAAAAAACAATTTTCAGAGGGTAAATTTTATTTTGTCTTATGCCGGTTGATTTTGATTTATGTGATAACTGATTTTTTTCTAATTTCGGGCAAAAATTTTACGAAAAAAAAACTAACGCTGTACTATTTGATGAAAGATAAAACAAAACTTCTGGTAATAATTTCGTTGATATTGAATATTGGTATCATTGGTACGTTGCTTTTTGTAAAAAACATGGTTGAGTCGCGCCTGTCAAAGGTTTCGGGGATGCTTACACGGCTTGGCAATTCAGAAATTGATTACACGGTACATGTAGAGGATACGCTGGAAATATCCACCGCATTTTCCATTAAAGAAGTGGTTTCGGTATTTGTAGAGATGAGGGTAAAATATGACCTTCCTTTCAAAGCTATGATACCCGTTGACCAGCAGATAGAAACGCCTATCACTCTCACGGTGGATAAAACCATACACCTCGACACGGTGTTTATGTTTAAGAACAAGATTGTGGCTCCTTTGGATGAAA
>JAGNBV010000012.1 GCA_018004645.1 Bacteroidales bacterium | reverse complement strand
AAGCAAGCCAAAAAGGATGGTTATGAGCAGATAGCTGAAATCTTTGCTCTGACAGCTTTGCAGGAAGAGAGCCATGCTAAAGTATTCTTTCGTTTTCTGGAAGGAGGACCCGTTGAAATTACGGCTACTTATCCGGCAGGAATGATAGAAAGCACTGCCGATAACCTGGTGGAGGCTGCCAACGGTGAAAACGAAGAATGGACAGAATTGTACCCTGAATTTGCAGCGATTGCCGAAGAAGAAGGTTTTACACAGATAGCAACGGCTTTTAAGCTTATCGCAAAAATTGAAGCGGAACACGAAGCACGTTTTTTGAAATTGCTGAGGAATGTTGAGGATAATAGGGTTTTTGAAAGCGAAGAACCCGAAGAATGGGTTTGCCGCAAATGCGGATATGTTCATAAAGGGAAAAAAGCTTTGGAAAACTGTCCTGTATGCAAACATCCCAAAGCCTATTTTGAGAAGAAGGCTACGAATTACTGATTTTTAATATACAGCGATTTTTGAATCTTGTTTGCAGTTTGCCTGTCATGAAAATATCGAAGCAGCGACTGCAAAAAAGCTTTGTCTTGCAGCAATGTGATTCATTGTTAATAGATAATGATTTTGATTTTTTGCCGTATAGAAAAAAAACTTATTTTTGAAAATTCAATTTTATTTATGGAAACACATCTTGAAATAAGCAGTAATACCATCATACAACTTGAAAAAGTCTCAGTTTTTCAGAATGAAGTTCTTGTTCTTGCCAATGTCAATATGGCCATTGAGCGTGGAGAGTTTGTATATCTGATAGGCCCGACGGGCCGCGGCAAAAGCAGCCTGCTGAAACTTATTTACGCGCAGCTTCCGGCCAGAGATGGTGTTGCCAGGGTGGCTTCCTATGATTTGCGAACCATCAGGACAAAGGAAATTCCATATTTGAGAAGAAAGTTAGGCATTGTTTTTCAGGATTTTCAGTTGCTTACTGACCGTACCGTGAACGAAAACCTGCTCTTTGTGCTGCGTGCCACGGGTTGGCATGATAAACACGATATGCAGCAACGTATCACCGAGGTTTTGGACAAAGTGGGTTTGACAGGCAAAGGTCCTAAAATGCCTAACCAGCTTTCAGGAGGTGAGCAGCAGCGGGTGGGTATAGCCCGCGCCTTGCTCAATCATCCCGAGATTATTATTGCCGATGAGCCTACCGGAAACCTCGATCCGGCTACTTCAGAAGATATTTTGGAGTTGCTTATGAATATCAGCAAAACAGGCACTGCAGTACTGATGGCCACCCACGACGTACTCTTATTTAAAAGATTTCCTGCACGCACACTGCGTATCGATGACGGGAGGGTGTTTGAGTATCAGCCTGCTAACCAAAAATAAGATCTACGAGGGCTGCGGCATTGTAATCATTGGAAAAGCCGTTGTGCATCAAAATTTCTTCTCTTTTTTTGTTTTCGCTGAGGTCGTAATCTTTGCTAAAAAGGCTTATTAATTCCTTTTTGAATTCATCTGCCGAATTTCTGCAAATACACAGGCTTTCGAGTCCTGTTTTTTCTATCATGGGTGTGTTGACTAAACAAAACCTTCCGCGAAACAACGCAGCGAGGAGCTTAAGCTTTATGCCCGTGGCCTGAAAGGTAGGAAGAATATTTACATGGGCATCGGATACCAGATCGTAAATCTCTTCACTGGAAATGCCCATTTTAAGGATGATGTTTTTTTTGCCGTTCACAGCCGTTTTAAGCTCGGTGCTTGGCTTGTTGCCGGCGATATAAAACTTTATTTTTAAATCGTTGAATACCTCATTAACCAGAAATAAGGCCGCTTCATTATTTTCGCCTACTTCGAGGCTCCCATGATACAAGGCAAAGGTTCCTTTACCTGGTTTTGAGGTGATCTGTTCGTTGGGGTGAAAAGCCGAAATCGTGCGTACTTTTTTACATTTGTGAGAAAAATGTGCAGCATCATTCATCGAGATGGCGGCAATGCCGTTGGCATGGTCGAGCTGTTTTTCAAAACGCGCAAGTTTGCTGGCTTCGTTTAGAAAATAATAACGCCTGAACATGTTTTTTTCAACACGGGCAAGGCTGCTGTAATATTCGTGTTCAATGTTATGAGTACGGACAATCTTTTTTCGGTTTTTCAGTTTTTTGTTGTTCAGCAGATAGCAGGTGTGCAGTCCTTCGAATAGTATGGGGTAGTCATCCTTGAGCAGGTTGGTCAAAAGGTTTTCCGAATAGCGTGTAGCTACAATGTACGGCAGACTGCTGAAGAGTTTGGTTTTGGAATTGTCGCGCTTGTAATAATTTACTTCCACGCATAAATCATCGAGCAGGGGCGAAGGTTTGCGGTCGTATTCAAAACAATGCAGGTGGATTTTTACGCCGGCTTTTTTCAGACTTTTTAATTTGTAATAAATGTCAATGGCACCACCGTAGTTGACGGGTACAGGTATGTCGAAAGCTATGATATGAAGATGTTGGTCAGGCATGGTGCTGAAGTACGGCTATAAGTTTTTTTTGTTCTTCTTCCCAGTTTAGTTGTTTGGCGGCAAAAATAAGATTTTTTTTCCAGTTTTCACGGTCCGGGGAATCGGCAAGCATAAACTGCATTTTTTCGGCTATGTGTTTAGGGTTATGGTTTTCAATACAACAGCCAATGTTGTATTCCGTGATAATTTTTTGTATTTCAACCAAAGGGGAGGCGAGTACAGGTACGCCGGCATGGATGTAGTCGAACAGTTTGTTTGGTAAACTGAAACGGTAGTTGATGTTGGTATCTTTGTCGAGGGTCAGGCCAAGATCGGCATTGGCAGTATAATGAATAAGGTTTTCGGGAGATTGTTTTGGAATAAAAATCACTTTGTCTTCCATTTTGTTTTCGGCCACATATTTTTTTAATAAAGGCAATACATCCCCGTCACCCACGATCAGCAGGCAGGCATTTTCGATGTATTTCACAGCTTCTACAGCTTCTTCGGAGCCGCGTTGTATGTTGATGCCCGAGCCTTGCAGGATCATGATTTTTTTGTTTTCAGGAAGGTTCAGCTCGTTTCTGTTTTTTATATTGTTTAGTGGCCTTGTTTCAGGTATGTTTCTGACGATTGTAAGTTCTTTATGGTATTCGGTTCTGTATAGGTCGGCGATGGATTGGTTAACCGTGATGACAGCTTTTAGTTTTGGGAAAATAGCACGTTCGATGCTTTTCCAGATTTTCTGAACCATTGGCCTGCCGGTGAGTTCGGGTACTCCGGTAAAGTATTCGTGGCTGTCGTAAACCAAAGGGATTTTCCTTATTCTGGAAACCAGGTAATTTGGCAATAGGGTGTCGAGATCGTTGGCAAAAAGAAGGTCGGTTTTTTTGAAAAGCAAAAAGAAGAACAGCCGTACATTGAAAAAAGCATAAAACAAGGGGCCTTTTTCAAACAACATAGAAAACCTGAACATTCCATAATTGCGCTTGGGCAGTAAGTAGCTGTTTTTTTTTCGTCTGCCAACGAGGGTTACATCAAAGCCTAGTGATACAAGGGTGTTACATGTCCTGTCAACACGCTGATCAGTAACAAGATCATTGATTACCGAGACAATGGCTTTTTTCAAAACGTTTTTTTGCAAAAGTAAAATAAAAATATGGATGCCTTGAAAAGACTTCTTTCAAATGGTATGGATTTTCAAGTAGATGAGAAATAAAAAAAGCAGACTTTCGTCTGCTTTTTGTGCCCGGAACAGGACTCGAACCTGCACATCCTTGCGAATACTAGTCCCTGAAACTAGCGCGTCTACCAATTCCGCCATCCGGGCGATACAATGAACAGTTGTCAATTAACAATTAACAATTAACAATTAACAATTATCCGTCAGTTGTTAAATTTTACTTTCTGATTTTGTTTTTATTCTTTCAGTGTTTTTTAGTATTATTGTGTAATACCTTCAAAGAACTTATTTATGTTAATGATCATCGATCATTGTACATTGTTAACTCAACCGTGCCCAGGACAAGACTCGAACTTGCACACCCGTACGGGCACCAGCCCCTCAAGCTGGCGTGTCTACCAATTTCACCACCTGGGCAAAGGTGGGTGCAAAAGTAATCATTTTTATCTAACAACAAACAAAAAATACATATTTTCCGAAAATTTTGTTTCCACGTTGTTTTTTTCAATGAATACCTGCAATCTGTTGGTTAGGCAATGGTGTACATATCCAATTAAGTATTATTTTTGCTACAAATAGCTGAAATATGAAAAAGTTCATTTTACTGATTTTGACTGCCATTGTGTTTACCTGTTCATGCGGGAATTCTAACAGGGATAATAATCAGTCGGAAGAAGAAACTAGCAATCTCAAAGGTAAATTGGTGATTTTTCATGCCGGCAGTCTTTCTTATCCGGTGAAAGCTATATGCGATTCTTTCAAGGTGAGCCATCCGCAGGTGGAGATTTTGACTGAAGCCGCCGGCAGTAAGGATTGTGCCCGAAAAATCAGCGATCTGGGGAAAAGGTGCGACATTATGCTGTCGGCGGATTATAAAGTGATTGACAACCTGTTGATTCCCGAATGGGCTGACTGGAACATTAAATTTGCCAGCAATGAGATGTCTATTGTTTTTACAGATAGATCAAAATATGCGGCTGATATCAATAAATATAACTGGTATAATATTTTGCTTAAGGATGATGTTATTTATGGTCGCAGCGATCCGGAGAGCGATCCTTGCGGGGTGCGTTCCTTGCTTACTATGATGCTTGCCGAAGATTATTATAACATCCCGGGTCTGTCAAAAAAAATGGAGGCCAAAGACAAAAACTATATCCGTCCGAAGGAAACCGACCTCATAGCTTTGCTCGAGGCCAAAGCGGTTGATTACATTTTCTTATACCGATCGGTTGCACAGCAGCATAATTTGAAATACCTTCTGCTTCCCGACTCTGTGAATCTGAGGAATGAGGCGCTGGGCGATTACTATGGAACGGTCAGCGTGGAAACAACAGGAAAAAAGCCGGGAGAAAAGATTCGTGAAACGGGCTCCCCAATGATTTATGGCCTGACGATACCCAAAAGTTGCGAAAATGAGGAATTAGCTCTGGCTTTTCTTGAGTTTTTTCTCCAGGCCGATGGAGGTATGGCTATAATGGAAGCTTCAGGACAACCTTCGGTGGTGCCTGCAATATGCGAGCAATTTAATAAAGTTCCCGAAAAGCTAAAAAAGTTTGCCCTTCCTCCAAAAAATTAGCTGATTTTCTTATTTTTGAGGCTCTATTTATGTGTATGGCAACACTATGAAAGCAGCTCAGAAAAAATCACCACCGCCACACAAGGCAGCAAAAAAGGTGGTCGCGCTCCAGGCAAAAAATCCAAAAGAACAGTGGTGGTTTTTGCTGATTATGGTGGTATCCTGTGTGATTATTTATTTCCCTACGCTGAAATATTCCATTGATGTGTGGGATGATCCTTATTATATTACCAACAATACATCCGTTCATTCATTTGCAAACTTTAGCCAGCTTTTTACCCGTTTTTATGTTGGAAATTATCAGCCGTTGACCATATTGTCGTATATGATAGAGTGGTCGCTGGTTAAAGCCAATCCTTTCCTGTACCATCTGGATAATATGTTGTTACACCTGCTGAATTCTTTGCTGAGCTATGTTCTGATAGTGAAACTTACCAAAAACCGTTTCCTGGCATTTGTTACCGGCCTGCTGTTTGTAGTGCATCCGTTGCACATCGAGTCGGTGGCATGGGCCTCGCAGCGCAAAGATGTGCTCTACAGCCTTTTTTATTTTATAAGCTACATTTTTTATCTTGATTACCGTGAAAAGAAAAAGAATAGCCTGCTGATAATTTCGCTGGCGGCCTTTGTGTTGTCGTGCCTGTCAAAAGGCATGGCTGTGGTTTTACCTGCCGTGCTGGTGTTGACGGATTTTTGCTTTGACAAAAAATTTTCGTACAAAACACTGCTCAACAAAATTCCTTATGTGATGATATCGTTGTTTTTTGGACTTTTTGCGGTTTTTGTGCAAAAAGAAAGTGGAGCTGTAGGTTTTACATCCAAAGACATTTTTTCGCTGAGTGATAAATTTTTCTTCATTAATTACAGTTTCTTTTTTTACATAATGAAGTTGGTATGGCCCTTCCATTTATCAGGCCTGTATCCTTATCCTCTTCAATCGGGCGATCTGCCACTAATGTATTATCTATCCCTCCCCTTAAATCTTTTAATATTCGGTGCATTGATCTATTCATTGAAATTTTCAAAAAAGGTGCTTTTTGGCCTTGGTTTTTATGCCATCAATGTGGTAATGATTTTGCAAATTCTTTCGGTGGGGTCGGCCATTGCTGCCGACAGGTATTTTTATATGGCTTCGGTGGGGTTATTTTATCTGTTGGGCCTGGGTTTGGAAAAAACTAATACAATGAAAACTCCTTTGAATGGAAAAGTATTGAAATTTTTTGTACTGGGATGCCTGGCTGTTTTTTTTACCATAGTGTCGGTGGGCAGGGTTCCGGTTTGGAAAAATGCAGGCACATTCTGGACCGATGTTACACTCAAGTATCCAGAAATTGATGTGGCCTGGTATAATGCAGGGGCTTATTTTTATTCAGCTAATAATCAGGAGCAGGCGCTGAAGTACTTCGATAAGGCCATCAGCATCAATCCGAATCACCTGGATGCTTTGAAATGGCGCAGTATGTTGTACTCTCAAAAAAACGATTTTCAAAAATCCCTGGAAGATAACTTGAAGATTATCGCCCTGGATTCCAATAATTCGCGGGCTTATGCTGCTGCAGGTGAAATTTACGGCAAAAATCTCAACAATATAGACAAAAGCTATTGGTATTTATCGAAGGCAATTGAGAAAGACCCTGCCAACGAAGCAGCACTGTGCAATATGGGTGTGGTTTTTCACATCAGAGGTGATGGAGAAGGTGCTTTCACCTATTTTATGAAAGCTTATGAGATTAATCCCGATAATCCCTTTACGCTCTCCAACCTGGCCTCTTATTATTCGCTGCATGGTGATACGCTTAAAGCAAGACAGTTTTCTCAAAAAGCAAAACAACTTGCAGGTACGAAATGAGTGGTTATTGTTAATGCTAATGCTAATGATCGTTTTTATTATTTCAACTTTTTTGCGGTATGACTTTTTTAGTTAATTTTGGACCCGATATGTAAATCGATGCATAACTAAAAAATAAACAGCATTTATTACAAAATAATTTCAAGCATGAAAAGTAAGATCAATAGTTTCTCCGTTTTGTGTGCACAGGGCTTTAAGTACATGGTGTTTTGTTTTGTTTCGCTGGTGTTATTTACTGCTTGCAAAAATGATGAGGATCTGCTGCCTCCAACGATTAGCCTTATCTTTGAATCAAACACCGCCCACGACGGCGATACGGCAGCCATAGGGCAGCCCCTGAGATTTAAAGTGCAGGCTGAAGGCCTGGATGCCAACCTGACCAATTTCACCGTAAAAAAACTCTATAATGGTACTGTCAAAACAGTGCTTGATTCGGGTATGAATTCGACAGGCTTTGTTACCGCATTGACCTTTTACCAAAATGTGGAAGATGCCGTAGAATGGCAGTTTGCCGTGATGGACAGGGAACGTCAGGAAGCCAGCATCTCTCTTAAAATATTTAAAGACCCCAATTCGCAGTTTGGTGGTATTTACGAATTTAACAACATCCGTATGGGGTATCAGTTGAACACTACTTACGGACAGTATTTCCTGCCTTTGGTAAACAAAGTTTATTTTGCCGATTCTGCGGCTATGTATCAGAGCCAGGTTGATTTTCTTACGTATTTCAACTGGAAAGATGATAATGGCATATTGAAGCCTTCGCCTACGTTCTCCTCCCCAGGTGAAGAACCATCGGCCACAGGCGAACTTTACGATTTGTATTATCCTTACCTTACTGGCTGGGGCACCAGAAATTACACCAAATACGACATACGTGCAGATAATGGTGTTACCGCCGAAGGCTTCGAAAATGCGCATAACGACAGCCTGCTGATTGTATCTTATGATGATGTTTGGGGTAAGAAAAAATATAAATGGGCTACGGATGGCACTTTTATTCCCTTTCAGACCGCCGCAGGGAAAAAAGGTATCATACGGGTGCACCAGGCCGATCTTGATACTACCGGAAGCATACTGTTTTCTATGAAAATTCAAATGTAAATATTAAATAATAAATGTAACTAAAAACAGAAAAAATGAAAAAACAATTACTATTAGTAGGTATGTTTTGCATACTGACAGTTTTCACCATGCGGGCACAGGATACCATTGTGGCCTGGACTTTCCCGACAGGTACCCTTGCAGACTCTGTTGCCAATGCAGGAATAAGCAGTAACATCGGCACAAGAACACTGATGCATGAGGGCGGTACGGGAGCTGCCACCATGGTTCCCGGTGATGGTACCTATGCAGAAGAAGTAGCAGGATGGGATAATGGCGACAGCACAAAATTCTGGTCGATTAAATTTAAAGCAGAAGGTTATCATGATTTGGTATTGTACTCAAAACAGATGTCTGATGGCACCCTGTATGGCCCCAGAGACTGGCGTGTACAATACAAATGGGGTTCCATTCCATGGACGAATGTCCCTGGTGGTACAGTGGTCTGCAACAGCGCCTGGAATATGGGCGTGGTTGATTCGCTCCCGATTCCAATAGCTGTTCCTGGCGGCACCTCCATCTATATCCGCTGGATCATGACATCAAATATTGCCCTTGATATGAACCCTGTGCTGCCAACAGGCAAATCGGCTATTGACAATATTATTATTATGGGCACCGCGGATCTGCCCGTGGCCACCGGAGATACCATAATCGGTTTCAACTTTGCCGATACTACCGATGTGGAATTTAATGCAGATTATGGTCTTGCCAACAACCTGACCTATGATATCAGGGCAGAGAATGATTCGGCAGAAGTAAGAACCCTGACATATACCAATGGCGCTACTGATTATGCTGCCACGGCTGAGGGCTGGGACAACGGCGCTAATTTTAAGTTCTGGTCAATAAAATTTAAAGCCGACGACTATTATGATATGAAAGTTTGGTCGAAACAGCGTTCGGGACAAACCTATGCGGGCCCCAAATTCTGGAAACTGCAGTACAAATTGGGCGGCTCAGGTACATGGACCGATGTTCCCGGAGGTAATATTACCGTTGCCAACGACTGGACCACCGGTGTGCTCAACGAAGTGGCGCTACCTGCCGATATTAATGATCCCGGAACAACCTCGGTTTATCTGCGGTGGGTCATGACTTCCAATGAGAGCATCAGCGGTGCCGATGTGGTAGCGACGGGCATTTCAAAAATTGATGACATCATTGTTACCGGTACTTACATGGCCGGGATGCAGAGCATTATCTATGATAACAATGTGAATGTATATCCGAACCCCTGTAACGATGTTCTCAACATTGAATCATCGGAAGAAATCGTGAAAACCGAAGTATATAATATGATGGGAGCACTTGTGTACAATGCCAACAGCAGGACAGACTTTGTAAAAATCAATGTGGACAATTTTGACTCCGGATTGTATGTTGTTGTATTGCATTTTGCCAACGAATCCAAAGTGGCAACACGTAAAATCCTGGTTGATTAATAAGTAGTAAACATAAGCTATTTGACTGACTGTCGGCAGGATGACTGCCGACAGTCTTTTTATGAAAAAGGTAAGTTTATATATAATTTTTATTTTGCTGGCGATTGCCGGTACAGCACAATCTATTGAAGGATATATCGTGGATAGCAACCAAAACCCGGTTACTGATGTCAACGTGATTTTGGCAGGTACCAGGCATGGCGCAGTTACCAACGAAGCGGGTTATTACCGCATAAATTCAGTAAAGAAAGGATCTTACCACCTGGAAGTAACCCATGTGGGTTATGTTTCATTGGCTAAGGATATCGTGATAGGCAACGATGGCGTTTTGAAACTTGATTTTATCCTGGCAAAAGCTTCGGTATCCATTGATGGTGTTGTTATCCGGACAGATAACACCGGCAATTTTGACCAGATTGACATCCCTGTAAGGACTAAACTGATGGACGAACAGGAGATAAAACGTATTCCTTCGATATCGGCAAGCAAATTGTTTGACGCGGTCTCAGGTGTCAATGTCAGCAATGAATTCGGTATTTTTTCTTCCACCACTGTTGTGGCGTTGCGCGGCGTGGGCGGAGGTTCGCAAACCGGAACACTGATAGTTTATGACGGTATGCCGCTGAACAAGTCCGATGGCGGATCCGTTAACTGGAACATCATCGATAAAGACAACATTGGCAAAATCGAAATCATCAAAGGCCCTGGCTCCGCCCTTTACGGGTCAAATGCCATGGGTGGCATCATCAATATCATGAGCAAACCGCCCGAAGGAACTTTTGGATGTAAAGTCAGTCTCTCTTCAGGAACCTATAAAACGATGGAATTGAAAACAGATCTTTCGGGGTCGTTTAACAAAGGGTTATTTTTCTGGAAAGCATTTTTTAATCATCATGTCAGCGACGGATACATTAACACTCCGGATGAGATCATCAAGGAAAATGATTCCATCGTGGTGCCGGTATTTCTCAAGGAGTGGTTTGCAGGTGGTTCTCTGGGGTATCATATCAACGAAAATAACAGCGTTGAATTATCTTTCCAATACTTTAATGATATCCGCGGAAGGGGAGTGAAAATTTATGAAGACGTGGGAGCAAATACCGAACGCGACACGTACCGGGCATTTTTCAAGTATAAGGGACAGGTGAAAAAGTGGCGGATATATACCAATGTCTATGGCATATACGAAAAGTTTTTCCGCCTCAATGAGTATTATAGCGATGGCGCCTACACGCTGTATGAGGTGGATTCGCGCCGGGAAGACTATGGGTTGCGGCTGTGGGCAGAGACTCCGGCCGGCAAGAAAAACGAAATCACTTTTGGCGGCGAAGCAAAAATAGGCAGGGTCCACGGGAAAGATATCTATTACACTTCAACCGACCTTATCAGCAACAGGGGAACTTTGAATACTTATGCTTTGTTTGTTCAGGATAAGTTCACTTTTGGAAAAGATAAATGGAACCTGCTGGCCGGCCTCAGGTTCGACGGGGCCATGTTCTATGATGCCGGCTTTGCCATCGAACAACCGTCGTACAGCGTAGAATACCTCACCGGTTTTCAGTATGATGACATTAACCCACGCTACTGGACCTCTTTTAACCCTAAGCTGACCATACAATACAGTCCTATCCCATCCACGACCATGTATGTTTCCATAGCCCGGGGTTTTCGCGCTCCGGTCCTCGATGACCTGTGCCGTTCCGAACAAAGCCGTTACGGCTTCAGGGTGGCCAATCCGGCCATAAAACCGGAGCATCTGTATAATATCGAATTTGGCACCGACAACACGTTTTTCAAATGGCTGAAAACTGAAATTTCCGTGTATTTTTCCAAAGGTATTGACTTTATGTCGTTGCTTTCCACCGCCGACTCTGTTAATCTTGGCTACACACTGGCGCCCATTTATCAGGTTAGCAACATCAGCAGTGTAAACATCTATGGCGTGGAAGCCGATGTTTCTGCCCCCATCGGAAAGTATCTGAGAGCCTATGTAAACTATACGTTCAACCACTCCACCGTGAGCCGTTTTGTACCCAACACGGAGGCCGACCGCGACCTCACCGGAAAGTTCCTGCCCGACGTGCCTATGCACCAGTTTTCAACAGGCATAAGCCTCCGAACCGATTATATTAATTTCAGCATCGCCGGAAAATACACCGGTACCCGCTGGGTTAAAGATGATAATACCGTGGACAACATTTTTATGATGACAGACCGGTATCCTGCACGCTTCATCACCGATATCAAGGTGTGGCAAAATGTCGGCCCTGTTGATTTCAGCATCGATATCGATAATTTGTTCAATATCGTTTACATCAACAGCAAGGGTTACAAATCGCCCGGGCGCATGGTGTTCGGGAAAATAAGCTATACCTTTAACAATAAAAAATCTAAAAAAACGAAATATTAATTAAATCAAATAATATGAAAAAGATCAACTTATTAGTTCTGTTGTTAGCGGTTGCTGTGCTGACCTCATGTAATCAGACAAAAAAAGAGAATACCGCAGAAGGTGTTATTATACCTGCCGATACAGCAGACAAGACCAATGACTTCTACGATAACGCCGACACGTATCCATTAAAAGGCGATCGTAAAATCGAGGTGGGAGGGGAAGTGGCTAACCCAGGCATCGTGGATTTTTCAAAGATGACCAAAAGAAGTGTTATCGTGAAGGAAACTATTTATAAAGCGCCTGCTGATTCTTTTTATGGCGCGTTTCGTTACGACGGATATTCTGTTTACGACATACTGAATCAGATAGTCCTGAAAAAGAAGAATGAGGAAGCTTTTCCGCCTATTATCGACCTGTTTGTGGAAATTGAAAACGACAAAGGCGAAAAAGTGGTGCTTTCGTGGGGCGAGATATACTATCCGATTCACCGTCACGAAATCATTATCGCTACCGATGTTATGCGGATAGTGCCCAGTAAAACCAAAGAACTGTGGACTTTGCCCGAAAACACCCGGCTGGTGGTGGGCAGCGACCTGATAACGGCACGGAATATCTCAAACCCGGTAAAAATCTCGGTAGTGTCATACCCGCTTGATGTTCCGGTTAACAAGGAGATGAAACCGCTGTACAGCCCGGAGTTTAAAATTACCGACGGCACCAAAGACCTTAAAACCATTAAAGAATTACCTAAAGACCTTTTGGTACAAAATTACCCTGCTATCTTTTACGGCCGAGGAAAAGGCATCCACAGCACCCAGCCTTTTAAGGGTGTGATGCTGAAAGACATGCTTGCAGAGGATTTTCCGTTAAGTAACGACTTGCTTAAACGAGGCCTTTTATTGGCTGTCGCCAAAGATGGGTACCGTGGTGTTTTTACTTACAGCGAAGTTATGAACCGTAATGACCAGGCTGAATTATTGCTGATTGCAAGCCCTGAGGAAAAAACGGATGCTGTTTTCAGGCTGTATCCGGCCATGGATTTTTTCAGTGACCGTGCCATCAAAGCGCTGACAGAAATACGTTGTGTGCTCAGGTAAAAAACTCTAATGAGGTTTTATACAACGAATTGTTTATATTCGTAAAACTTTCTAACGAAATTTATGATCAGTAGCAGCAAGACGAATTTTTCTCCTTTTAAACTTCTGTTGATCCTGCTTGGGGGACTGATCCTTTTATTTCTTATTGCGCCGATAGCCGGGATGTTTTTTGCTACTCCGGTATCCGATGTTTTTGAATCATCCCGGGATGCAGAAGTCCGTAATTCCATATGGCTGACGCTGTTTACCGCGATGGGTGCGACGCTTGCTGCTGCTGTTGGCGCCGTTCCGCTGGCCTATCTTCTTGCGCGCAAAGAGTTCAGGTTTAAAAGGCTTGTTCTGGGAATTATTGACCTGCCCATTGTCATCCCGCATTCAGCGGCAGGTATTGCTATTCTGGGATTCATTTCGCGCGGCACTGCTCTTGGGAAATTCGCTTCTGTTTTTGGTGTTGACCTGGTAGGCCATCCGGTAGGCATTTCCATAGCCATGGCCTTCGTGAGCCTGCCTTTTTTAATTAATTCTGCCCGTGACGGTTTTATGAATGTCCCGGTCAGGCTGGAGAAAGCGGCGTTGGTTCTCGGCGCTTCGCCGTTACGGGTTTTTCTCAGCGTCTCCCTGCCACTGGCATGGAAAAATGTGGTTTCGGGGCTGATTATGATGTTTGCCAGGGGCATGAGTGAATTTGGCGCTGTGGTGATTGTGGCTTACCACCCAATGGTGACTCCGGTCCTAATCTTCGAACGTTTTGGGTCTTTTGGGTTAAGCTATGCGCGGCCGGTGGCAGTTCTTTTTATACTGGTGTCGCTGTTGTTTTTCATTGTGTTACGTTTGCTGACCAGAAATAAAAATGCTTGAAGTACAAAAAATATCAAAGAAGGCTGGGGATTTTTCCCTGAAAGATATCTCTTTTACGGTATCGTCCGGCGAATATTTTGTGTTACTCGGAGAGTCGGGTGCCGGAAAAACGATGCTGCTCGAAATCATTGCCGGACTTAGAAAAGCCGACAGCGGCAGTATCATACTTGATCACCAGGATATCACCCGGGTAAAACCTAATAAACGCGGCGTGGGATTGGTGTTTCAGGATGGGGCTGTCTTTCCGCATCTGACCGTTGAAAAGAATATTGCTTATTCTTTGCATGGCCGTGGACTTTCTGCTGCCGAAACGCTTGCCCGTGTGCGCACATTGGCCGGACACATGAATATTGACAGCCTTTTGCACCGCAAACCACAGAGCCTTTCCGGCGGGGAGTTAAGGAGGGTGGCTCTGGCACGGACTCTGGCCATGGAACCTGCCGTATTGTTGCTGGATGAACCACTGTCGTCACTGGATATACTGATACATTATGATATGATCAGGCTGCTGAAAAAACTACATGAATCCGGCCAGACCATTATTCATGTGACCCACGACTATAACGAAGCCTATTCGCTGGCCGATACCCTGGCAATTATCAACGCAGGGAAAATTGAACAGGCAGGGACACCGAACGAAGTCTTCAACAAACCCGCCAGTCGCTTTGTATCCGCGATGACCGGAATCAGAAATTTTTTCACATCATCACAAATCATAAAAAATGGTGATTTATATCAACTTACTTTGAAAGAAGGAATTCCCTTGTATTCGTCTTTGCCTGTCAGGGAAAATGGTTCCGTATTTGTCAGAGAAGAAGAAGTGAAACTATCTCGTGAGCAAGGCAATGAAGATATCAACATTTTTGAAGGCACAGTGACCGATATCATACCTTCGCCCGGGTATCTTAGTTTGGTGGTCGATGCCGGAATCGTGTTTTTTGCACGAATCAATAGTGTGGAAAGCACAGAAATGAAAGTTCGAATCGGCGAAAAGGTAAGAATGAAAATTTCTCCTGAGGCCGTAATACCCGTGGATCGCTGAGTGCAAAAAATCTCCTATGCAATAAAGCGGAATTTTTTCTGTCCTAGGGTCTCCTTCCTCTTCTCCTTTGATTTCCTGAGGGTTTTCTGCCAAATTGTGGTTTGGGCTTGTTTTTCTTTGGGTCATATTCTGGGCATTCCCCAAAAACCTGCGGGACGATACTTTTATGAACTTCTTCGCCAAGTAACTTTTCAATTTCGCTGAATTTTTGCTGTTCTTCAGGACTTATCAGGGTTATGGCAATGCCGTCGGCTTCAGCACGGGCTGTGCGGCCAATGCGATGGATGTAATCCTCACCGTCGTTAGGGACATCATAATTAATTACCATATCAATATCTTCCACATCAATGCCTCTGGATAAAATATCGGTTGCCACCAGCACATTAATCTTGCGGTTGCGGAAGTCGAGCAACACTTCTTCACGTTTTTTCTGGTCAAGATCAGAATGGATATCTTCTGCTTTAATACCTTTTTGTTTCAGCTCTCGGCATAGTTGTTTTGCACTTATTTTTGTGGAACAAAACACAAGCACCGATCCCAATTTTTCAGAAGCAAGCAGATGCAGTACCAAAGGCACTTTCTGTGAACGGTAAATTACGTAGGCCAGTTGCAGCACCTTTTCCGACGGTTTGGCCAGCGCTATGCTGACTTCCTCGGGCTCATGCAGTATTTTTTGTGCCAACTGCCGGATTTGCACGGGCATGGTAGCCGAAAACATCAGGTTTTGCCGGTTTTTAGGCATGTAAGAGATGATCTGCATGATGTCATCATAAAAACCCATATCGAGCATGCGGTCGGCTTCGTCAAGTACCAGATGGGTCAGGTGCGACAGGTCCGTATAGCCCTGGTTCAGGTGGGCTATCATACGTCCGGGAGTGCAAATCACCACATCAACACCTTCGGTAAGCGACTGTTTTTCGTTGCCGAACGAAATGCCGTCGGTACCGCCATACACCGCAATGGAACTCACAGGCGTAAAGTATGAAAAGCCCTCCATCTGCTGATCTATCTGGGTGGCCAGCTCGCGGGTAGGTACGATTATCATTGCTTTGATATGGTCGTGGTGTTCGCTGGTAATGATTTTATGGATGATAGGCAGCAAAAATGCTGCGGTTTTTCCTGTTCCGGTCTGGGCCGACCCTATAATATCACGCCCCTGCATAATAAACGGAATAGCTTTTTCCTGTATCGGTGTGGCGGCCTGATAGCCAATAGCTTCTATGCCTTCGAGCAGGCGGGGGTCAAAACCAAATTCATCAAATTTCAAAGCAGTGTATTTTTTTTGTAAAGGTACGATATTCCGGCAATCAGGCGAATAATTCCACGAAGCGTTTTCTGGCCATCGGAGAATCAGAACTCCACGCAGTAGCTTTGCACTGACTTATCCTGAAAAGCCCAATAATCCCGTATCCCGACATTTCTATCCAGGGCTGCATAAACGGTCGTGCAGACACAATCTCCTTTTTTAGTTCAAGTTCATCATCGGCCTCTACAGCCACTCCGGTAACGCGAACCTGTGTGTTGTTCCCATAAAAACATAATTCCACGCGGGGATTGGTTGTCAGCTGTTTGTAGAAATCTTTATTTTTTCCGGTGGTTAAGACAATACCCTTTTCGTCCACATCATGTATCATAATGCCGCGCACACGGGGTTGACTTCCATCGGTTGTTGCTACAAAGGCCAGGGGGTTTTTCCGGATAAAATCTATAATGTCTTCTTTTGTCGTCAGCATATTTTATGAATTTTCTTTAACGTGACAATATTGAAATCGCCTTCAATAAACTTCCCCAATCTGTAAAGGCTGTCGCCGGCTCCGCATTCAATGAACGTATCCACGCCTTTGTCAAGCAAAAACAAAAATGTCTTGTGCCAATGGAAACCATTAAAAATATTACTTGTAAGTTCTGCAATGATGTCGTTGCGGCCTTTAATAATTTCCCTGGTGACAGCCGAAACATAGGGCAGCCGGTTCTCACCGATGCTCATTTTTTTTATGACATTATTAAAAACAGTGGATGCGTTTTTCAGCAAAGGCGAGTGGTAAGGATGTGTAACAGGCAGCATGCGGGTTTGCAGGGCCCCCATTTTTACAGCACCCTGCACTATGTGTTCGAGACTGTTTTTCTGGCCTGACAGCAGAAATGAATACTCGCTGTTTTGGTTAATGATGTAAACATCCTCAATGTAAGGCTGCATGATTTCCCGGATGTCTTTGCTGTTCAAGCCTCCAATGGAACACATGGCTTGGGGATGTGCAGGCAAGTTGTTTTCGATGGCGCTGAAAGCTGCTGTTATCATCTGCAGTCCCGTGCCAAAATCAATGGAGCCGCAATGATACAAAGCCGCATAAATACCCATACTATAAGAACTGATATAATCCGGCAGTATTTTTTTTTCGTGTAAAAGGTCCGAAATGCAGCAGCTGATAATGTAGGTGATGTATTGTGATTTTAGTTGATTGCCGAGGAGGTTGTTGTGTATGATGTCAAACTCACTGAGGTTTTCTCCGGTAAGTTCCGAAGCGCTGTCGAGATAAGGCTGCAGCTTGATTCCGTAACTTTCGATGACGGAAGTTTCTATTCCCAGATATTCGGGAACAAAAGCAGGAAACAGATGAGCTGTTTTTTTGTGGCCGGATTTTTCGTTGCTTAGAGAGGCTGTCATAGATCTTTTTTGTCTCGGAGTTTATTCGGATTCATTCCTGATATCAAAAGATTAGTTCAAGGTTTTACCAGAATACAAAGCGTATATGGCGATTTGTAGAACGAAGACCTACACGGAATTTTAAAGTTTTAGCCCGCTTCATAAACAATGAATCATTTAAACTATTTCAGCAACAAAAGTAAGAAATTTCTGCAAGGACTGTTTTTTCTCTTTGTCCAAATGGTAGTCTATGTTGTGCTGATAATAACCCTCCAGATCGAAATCTGCTGCAAGTCGTGTTTTGTATTTTTCCACAACCTTACTGATGTTGTCAATGCCGTATTGCAGGGCAGCCGAAAAACTATTTTCCATTGCGGCGGGAAGGTCATTACGGCATATCCATACGGCAAATACAAAGGGCAGTCCGGTGAAATTTCTCCATTCGGCAGCAAGGTCGGTTTGGTACAAAAATTTTTTCGACAGGCTTATCGCTTTATCTCCAATGGCAACCACGGCATCGGTTTGCTGGTATGCTTCCGGGTTGCAGACTTCCATTACCTGCCAGGCCGGTTGTATGTGCCAGTGGTGCCGGGCAAATATTTTGACAAGCTTTACCGAGGTGGCTGACTCATGATCCAGGCCAATAGACCGGATATCCTTTATCTTTTTATTGCTAAGCAAGAGTACGGTCTTCACTTCTTTTACCGCGCCAATACAATATTCCGAAATGATTCTGTATCCGCTTAGTGTGGGTAGCGCACCAACAGGCACCAGGGCAATATCTGCATCTCCGGCGGCAAAACTGGCTGCACACCCGGCCGGCGGAAACAACTGCAATTGAAAATTGTCAATCATTTGTGAGTTTTCTATACCATAAACAAACGGAAAAGTGTTGGCGTATGAAACGGCTGCTATGGTATGCGTGCGGTGCATGTTGTTCTGGGAACTATTGATTTTGCTCTCTTGTTTTATTGGCTACTTTTGGCAAGTGTTATTTCATCTGAATGATTTTCTTCGAACAGATGATGTTGTCATTAATCACGATGCGGACAAAA
The DNA here is from genome assembly GCA_018004645.1 of Bacteroidales bacterium. Lineage (GTDB taxonomy): Bacteria > Bacteroidota > Bacteroidia > Bacteroidales > CAIWKO01 > CAIWKO01. The sequence continues at coordinate 30,881 of JAGNBV010000012.1, read as the reverse complement.
TACACAAACTGGCCTTTACCTGTAAAAGCTACGCTGTGCGGGCCTGCCGGTTTTTTCCCTTCGGCGAGTTGTTCCAGCAGGCGGCCTGTGTTGTCAAAAATCTGGATGGAAACCGTGGATTCTTCGGGAAGGGAATATTCTATCTGTGCTTTATCAACAAAAGGATTGGGCGATATTTTTATGCTGAATTTTTCGGCAACATCCGACAGGTATTCGCCCGGAACTTCCGGCTTGTAGTTGTTGGCTTGGTTTTGAGCATACTGGTAAGCGTAGGCATAATAAGCCACTGTTTGCACTCTCACTTTTGAGCCTGTTTGTATTACGATAATGGTCAGCAGCGGATATCTGACCACAGGATCGGCGTTTTGTGCATACCAGCGGTAGGCTATGGCCGCCGACTGGCTGTTATTACTTTGCCTGACAAATTTTACCCTCAAAACATTGGGTATTCTTATGTTCCCGGGCAGTATCAGTGTGCCATATCCGTCGGCCAGAGTGGAATAAGTCCCTGTAACGGCAGTGGTTTGATTGTTGATGATTTGTTTACCGGAGAAAATGCCGTTGATAGCCGAGCCATACGTAAAAGGAAAAGGAAATTTCACGATAGGTGCGTCGTAAATCACCTTGAACGCTTCGGTAGAATGGCCGTATTCTGCCATACCTGATGGTCCGACTTTGAAAAAATAGTCCATATTTTTTTCGCGCAGCACCATATTGGCTTCGGGGTATAACGAACTTTCAGGGTGGTTGCCGGAAGCAAACATATAACTGGTCATTTCACCTGTTGCCGTCAGCATGCTGAAGTCCCATACCTGATCCTGCCCGGCATTGCCTTCTCTTACTGTGTCGGCCAAAATAAACGGCTGTTTGTCGGCATCCAGGTATGAGTTGTTGTCGTATGTCAGCGTGTGCTGTGCATGGAGCCTGGTGAGCGAAATGATCGATAAACACAGGATGAAAACAAGCTTTTTCATAATGAATAATCTTTAATTTCTTTTCTCCAGTCGGGTTCTTTTTTCAGTTTTGCAGGCTGGAAAAATATGAGCAAAGTTATTGATTTTTCATCAAATACCTCTTGGTTGACAATACGTCTTTTTGAATTTTCAGGTTAATACCGTGAAATTTTTAATAAAAATACTCTTTTGTGCAAAAAATCGTGATAATATTTTCACAGCATTATTAATGGATGCGGCCCGAAGGGTGAAAAATTCTTATGAATTTTTCAGATTAAAGGCTTTTTACATAATTTAGTATCAGCTCCACACTCTTGTCGATGCCGGTTTTGCCTGTATCAATGCACAGGTGAAACTGACGTGCATCCTGCCACGAGGTACCGCTGAAATTACTGATGTATTCACCTCTTTCTTTATCTGAATTGGCAATCATCTTTTCAGCTTCTTTTTCATCAATTTGGTAGAGCTCTGCTAATCTTTTTATTCTGAAGCCTTTGTCGGCATGCAGAAAAATACTCACCCGGTTTGGCTCATCGCGCAGCACATAAAATCCGCACCTGCCAATGATCACCGAAGGTTTTTCCTGTGCTATATGTTTTATTATTTTGGCTTCGGCGTGAAACACATCATGCGAAGTTGGCTGAAACTGTCGCTGAAAAGGAATATAGGCATCCGGCAAGGTGCCACTATACATCCAGAATGATTTCCAGAATGATTCCATCTTCTCGTCGCGCATGGCCACATCGGCTTCCACCGCCGAAAGCTGTTCGGCTGCCAGAGTAATAATTTCATGGTCGGCATAATACATGTTCAACTCTTTGGCTATTTGCCGGCCGATGTATGCGCCCCCGCAACCTAACTCACGGCTGATGGTGATGATTAAATGTTTGTTACTGTCCATTTTTTACCCTCCCTGATTTTTTTGGTTGTATAATAAAAAATACGGAAAAATTGCGGGATTTATATGAAATGCCTTGCCAGGTGAAGTATGCAAGTCATGAACCCAGTGCGAAAAATAATATGTTAAAATGAATAATGGCATTTGCAATTGGCTTATATGCAAATATAATGAAAATTTTGCAAAAAAGCAAGGAATATTAACGATTACAGATGAATAAGCCTCTTGTGGCTGAAAAAACTAATTTTTGACAAATTTGCGGACTGCCATCTTGCTTGTTCCATCCGAAATCCGGAGCAGATAAAATCCCTTCGTCAGAAACTGCACCGGAATTTCATATGTGTTATTGTAGTCTGTTGCTTGTTCGCTGTGATACACGGTTTGTCCAAGCAGGTTGCTGATGCTGATTTCAAGACGGGAATAAGGTGCAGGCGACAGCGAAAATCTCAGGATGTCCTCTACGGGGTTGGTAAATGAAATACCCAGGCTTGATGCCTCTGATTCGCTGATACCCACTGCAGTTTGATCAACATACAAGTTCATGACTACCGGCAGGTGATCGGACATGTCGTATAGTGCATCAATAATTTCGGACGGCGCACTGTTATTTGTTCCATAATTGATGGCATCGTTCCGGTGATTCCCGTCGTTGCCAAATGCTTGATAACTGCCATTAACGTAGCGAATGTGATCGGTGCCGTTTTTAATAAATTCGCTTTGCAGAATAAAATCAAAACGGTCGTCCATACCGCCGGTCGAAAAACAACCGTCGGAGGTTGTATGCGTAGATTGGGTGTGGACACTGCTATAGAATTGGTTGTTATTCCAATTTCCAATCATGTTCTTCGGATCATAAAAGCGAATGTTGACATTGGGATGATTGATAAAATTCTGGAAACACTGCTCGTCAGCAGTACGGGTATTAAAGTCCCCCATGAGCAGGTAGTTGGCTTTTTTGTTCAGGGTGTTGAGGTAATTCATGACAGTATTTGACTGCGAAATCCTGGTGGCGGAGTCTGATGGAGTACTGCCGGCCTTAAGATGTACTACAATGCAGGTAAGGTAAGCGGTGTCTGTAGTGGCGATATTCCATGCTTTATAATAAAAATTATATATATTGATATCTCTCACGCTGGTATAAATATTATTCTGCGATTTTAAAACGAGTTTGTCGGAATTATAAAACATCGCGTTCGACAAATCCGAGCCTGCATTATTGCTCATGGCGCCTCTTTTGTAGTGTGTCACGCCATCCGTATTCAGAATGTTGTCGAGCACATGCTGGTGAGTGGCTGTTACAGGGTTTACTTCATTGGCAGTAAAAATATCCGGTTTGATATATTTCGTAATTTTTTTCAGGCAGACGTCTTTTGTTGCGGTAGGATTATTGGCCGAAGTGCAGTAGGTGCTGTTGCGGTAATAATACATCAGGTTGTACTGCATAACCCTGATGGTATCCTGGGCGTAGGAGGCGGCTGATGTTAAGGCAAGTAGTATAAGAAGTGTTTTTTTCATATGGAGTCAATTATACAAAAGTACAGAAATTTTCAGAGTTGAAGATGGTTACTATACAGATTGAACAATAAATTAGGCATAATTTGGATTTCTTGTACTTTGGCAAGACATTATTTTTTCATAAATTTTTTTGTTATAGGTTTGTTGATGCCGTTGTACATAGTAAGAAAGTATATCCCCTGATTCAGAAAATCAACGGGAAATTCAAAAGAAGCTGTTGTGCCGGTGGTGGTGGTGCTGTAGAAAAAAACTTCCTGGCTGAGGGTGTTTATGATAGCAAAATCTAATTGGGAAGGTTTTTCCAGTACCACGTTCAGATGAAGGATGTCGGTTACGGGATTGGGAAAAGCCACATCGAAAACTTCCTGTATATTCAATCCGGCAGTCTGGTCCACCTGCAGGTCTAAATATACCGGTAAATGGTCCGACATATTGAACAATGCTTCAATGATATCCGCCGGAGCGCTGCTGTTGGCGCCATCATTAATGGCTTTGTTGAAATGATTGCCATCCTGCCCCGGCGTTGTATAAGAATTGTTCAGGAACTGATAGTGCCGGGTTCCGTTTTGTATGTATTCGCTTTGCAGAATAAAATCAAAGCGGTCGTCCATGCCGCCAGATGCAAAACATCCATCTTGTAATGCATGGGTGGATTGCGTGTGATAAAAGCGAAAATCATCCTCGTCGCTCCACAATCCCGGCTTATCAACGGGGTCGTAAAAGGCAAAATCGGCATTGCCGGGAGTGATAAGCATACGGTAACAGGCTTCGGTGTCGGCATATACATTAAAATCGCCCATAACCAAATAATTTGATTTTACATTTACCGAATCCAGGTAGTTCATTAATACTGCTATTTGCTGGGCTCTGAGGGTAGTGTTTGTGTTACCTGGTTCCAGGTGAGCCACTATACAGGTCAGAAAAGCCGTATCCAGCGTGCCTGAGCCCAGATCAACGGAATTAAAATAAGACTCATAAAAGTTTATGTCCCGTGTGGTGAGGGTGGGTACGGTGGTCTGGCTTTTTAATGTGAATTGTTCTGCATGATAAAATATGCCATTAGACAGGGTACCGCCGCCATTGGTTGACACCTGTCCCATTTTGTAAGTGTTTTTTCCGCCGGCATTCAGCACACTGTCGAGCAGACGCTGATGTGAGCTTGTATTGTTGCCTATTTCGTTGGCGGTGAAAATGTCGGGTTTTATATATTGAATGATCTTTTTTAAGCAACTATCTTTTCGGGATACAGAATTATTTTCCTGGTTGCAAAACCCTGTATTGGTATTGTAATACATCAGGTTGTAATGCATGACGCGCAAGGTATCCTGCGCAGAGGAGGCTGTAACAAAAAAAGAGACACAAAGTAGTAATAGAATCTTCTTCACAAAAAAATAATTGCATAAAAATACATTTTTTGTAGCGCCTGGAATTATCTTTTCTACAAAAAATTACTACCGGCCCTTAATTATTTGAGTAAAACCTCTTGCTTGATTTGTTTTGCAGCATCTTCGCACTCCTGCATAAGGAGTGTTTTATTTTTAAGGAAGAATTTTTTGCTCATGAGGCGTAGTGAGTTGTTTGTTTCTGACCTTGCTCACGGCAATTGTAGCCGCAACCACCGAATAGGCCGGGGCGAAGATGAAACCTGCCACAGGCACAAAGAAAAAGAATAAATAGAATATCATGCCGTTGGATATTGACATGCCGCGGTTTTTGCGCACAAACAACACGCTTTCCCTGATGTTCACTTTATAACGTTCATTGGAATAATCTATCATCGAAAAACCATAAAAATAACAGGTGATGAAAAACATGATGAATGGGCTTATCCATCCTACTATGGGGATGTAACTCAGAAAGAAAAAAACTATCATAAAACCCATTTCAATGAAAAAGTTTCGGATAACGATGAGGATGCCGCGCTTGATGTCTTTGATAAGCTGCCACAAACGAAAGGGATAATCGCTGCCGGTGAGAATTTTGTCTGTTTTTTCCGAAAGCAGCGCCAAGGCAGGCGATAAGATGGCAAGCACCACATATCGGTACACCGAAAAATAGAATAAAAATAACAAGACATACAGTCCAATCTTAAACAGCCATTTAAAAAACACGATGAGGTGCCTGAAAAATCCTGTGGGATTATTTGCTAACCCGGTAATGTTCAGAATCCAGTCGGTAAACAGGCCGATATATTTCCAGCCGAAAAAGATTACCAGCAAAAGTATGATGATATTGATAATGGCAGGAAGGAAAACATAACCCCACAAACGGTTTTTTACAATGAGCTGATGAGCCTCGCCGTAAGATTTGTATCCAAGTTTGAAATTAGGGAAGAGTGCCATTATTATGTATTTCTCCTGAAAAGTTTTTTTATAAATTTTCTGGTTCTGGCATACCGGCCAATGTTTTCCATTATCGGAGAGCTGTGAAGTCCGTCGATGCTCAGGTTAAGGTTTTGATACTTTACAGCATGCTGTTCAGGGTAAATAATTACAAAACTGTATTTGATAAAGTTTTTTGAGAGTTGACGGGGCAGTGTCGTCAGAAAATTGTTGTGCGAAATTGTTTTTTCGCGGGCGCTGATCCAAAAAAGTAAATCGGTATCGCTCAGGTGATCCTGAAGGGCTTTCATATTATCGTAATCATCAAATTTTACATAGCGGACTGCCGTAGCTTTCGATCCGTCGAAATCTTTCTCTAAGTGTGATTTGGTTTCGTCGTTGGCAAAAATCATCACCTTGGCTGCAAGTTCTTTGGCAATGGCCGAGACCTGATGTGCCCATTTTTTATAGCCGGGTTCATATTCCGCATTGGGTGGCACAATAAGCACTAAACGCTTGTGATATCCCAGCGGGTGTATGATTTTTGTAACGAACATCATCTGATTGTTTTTAGGAAGAACATTTTCAACTATGCCTCCGAAAAGATTCAACAGGGTGGTGGATTGGCCATTCCATCCAATGATGATTTTTGTAATCATCAGCTCCTTGATGGCGCGGTTGATGCCGTTGGCTACATTTACATCTATGCGCGAAACAAGGCGGGCCGACTTGTCATCGGGAACAGCATAGCCCAGGACATTTTCAATTTGCCTGTTTTTAACCATGATTTCATAACGTGATTCTTCGGTATCCGGATTACCCGTAAAAACATTCAACACGTACAAGGGTTCTTTTGTGCGGTCACCCTTGACAAGCAAAGCGAAATTTATTAACGATTGCATGGTTTCCGGGTTTGAAATGGAAACAAGTATTCTTTGCTGGTAATTGTCTTCCTCCTTTGGCCTGTTTTTTTCGATACGTGCCAGTTTTTTTCCTGCATTTTCTGTTACAAAGGAACTGATCAGGCAGCTAATAAAGATTACGATAACAGTTCCATTTAGGACGTCAATATTCAGGATGCCCAGATTGTAACCCACGAGGATAAGTGCAATAGTAGCCGCGGCATGCGAACTGCTCAGGCCGAAAAGGACATTTCTTTCTATGGGAGTGAATTTGTAAATTTTCTGAGTGAGGTAGGCGGCAAGGAATTTGGTTGCTTCAGCGGTAACTACCAAAATACCTGCGAAAATTATCGCTTCCCTTCCGGTCAGTAACACGTTCAGATCCACTATCATCCCAACACTGATCAGGAAAAACGGTATAAAGATGGTGTTGCCAATAAACAATGTTCTGTTCATAAGCACTGATGTGGATGGAATCAGCGAATTGAGGGCGATGCCGGCCATAAATGCCCCGATCATGGGTTCAATGCCGGCGGCCTCAGCCAAAAAAGCTGAAGCAAAAAGGGCGCACAACAGGTAAATGTATTGTCCGCCTCCATCGCCTTCCAGGTGTTTGAAAAACCACCGGCTGATAGCAGGCACTATCCACAGCATGATGACCATGAAAATTGCCAGGTATCCAAATAGTATTATCCAGAATCCCGTATCCAGCGAACCCTGAAAGACCTTGACAATGATAGCTAACAGCATGAGCACTGCCGTATCGGTGATGATGGTTCCGCCAACCACGGTATTGATAACCTTGTTTTTTGTGATTCCCAGGCGCGATGCTATGGGATAGGATACCATAGTATGTGTTGAAAACATACTGGAAACCAACAGGGAAGCCAGGAAATCCAGTTTTATGACATAATATGTTATTGCAAAACCGATTGTGATCGGTATGAAAAAAGTCAGGATGCCAAAAACAATGCTTCGGGAGCGATGTTTTTTGAAATCCACCATATCTATTTCCAGTCCTACCAAAAACATGATATACAAAAGACCGAATGACGAAAACATCTCTACCCCGTTTTTTGGAGAAATGATATTCAGGCCTGTGGGTCCAATTAAAACACCGGCAAGAATAAACCCGACAATGCCCGGAATCCGCATTTTTTTCAGCAAACGCGGAGCGAAAAATATAATGATAAAAACAATGAGGAAAGTAAGGACGGAATCCGTTATGGGAAACTGAAAATGTTCTAGGATTTCCACAGGAAATTTTTTGCAAAAATATATAAAAATTCCTGAACGATATGGCTGAAAATCAAAGAATATTTACTTCCGTTTCGAGATAAACGCCAAACTTTTCATGTACGCTGTCTTGAATTTGTTGCGACAGGTGCAATATTTCTGTACCGGTGGCCTGCCCGTAATTTACCAGTATCAGCGGCTGTTTGTCATTAACACCGGTGTCGTCTTTGCGGTAGCCCTTCCATCCGCAGTGATCGATCAGCCAGGCTGCGGCCAGTTTGTGTCTGCCTTCGGCGGCCGGATAGTGCGAAATGTCAGGATAACGGGCAAGGAGCTGTTCAAATGCTTCTTTTTCTATCACCGGATTCTTGAAAAAACTGCCTGCAGAGCCTATATCCTTTGGATTGGGAATCTTTTTATCGCGTATGTTGCAAATGGCTTTGCTCACAGCCGCCAGGTCGGGCGTGTCGCTGATACGCTTTACTTCTTCAGCTACTCCGCCATATTCCAGCATAAACCGGGCTTTCTTTGAAAGACAAAATACCACATTGGTTATGATAACCCTGCCCTTCATATCCCTCTTGAAGATGCTGTCGCGGTATCCAAACCGGCAATCGGCATTGGAAAACCGCAGCTTTTCACCGTTCTCTATGCTGATGGCCAATACTTCCTTTATACAACTTTTTACTTCCACACCATAAGCCCCGATATTCTGTATGGGGCTGCTGCCTGCCTGCCCGGGTATGCCCGACAGGTTTTCCAATCCGCTGAGCTGTTCCTTAATACAGTATGCTATCAGGTCTTCCCATAACTCTCCGGCAGCAACATCAATGGTTACGGTGTCTTCATCTTCGGCAATTTTACTTATTCCTTTGGTGCTGATTTTGGCAACCAGGCCATCATAATTTTTTGTAAACAGCATGTTGCTTCCGCAGCCTAGGGGCAAGAGCGGAAGTTCTGTTTTCTGATGAACTTCGAGAAGTTCAGAATAATCAGCCGGGTACTGTATTTCGGCAAACAGGCGTGCACGGGCTTCTATTCCAAACGTGTTGAATTTTTTCAGGTCGAAATGCTCAAAAATCTGCATGATGGTATTTATTTGGTTGACAGCTTGTAACGTAAGGCGGCGCCGGCAAATGCCACAAACAGGGGGTGGGGATTTTGCACCGTGCTTTTGTATTCGGGATGATACTGCACACCGACAAACCAAGGATGCTTCGTGTACTCCATTATTTCTACCAGGTGCAGGGCGGGATTTACCCCCGCGGCTATCATGCCTGCCTCTTCAAAGGCTTTCAGGTAGTCGTTGTTAAATTCATACCGGTGACGGTGTCTTTCCGTTATGTCCTGTGATTGGTAGATTCCCTGCACCAGCGCCCCATTTTTTATATGGCAGGGATAAGCACCAAGCCGCATGGTGCCGCCCTTGTCGGTGATTATTTTCTGCGATTCCATAATGTCAATCACAGGGTGTGTCGTTTCGGGGTTGATCTCCGTTGAGTGTGCATCGCCGTAATGGAGCACATTGCGGGCAAATTCAATCACTGCACACTGCATGCCCAGGCAAATGCCAAAGAATGGGATGTTGTTTTCACGCACATGACGTATTGCGGTAATCTTGCCTTCAATACCTCTGGCACCAAAGCCCGGAGCCACCAACAAGCCGTGTATGCCGTTGAGTTGCTCTGCGACATTTTCAGGAGTGATGTACTCGGATTGTATGGTTTTCACCTGTATCTTGCATTGCAATGTAGATCCGGCGTGGATAAATGATTCGATAATGGATTTGTAGGCGTCTTTCAGTTCTACGTATTTGCCGACAAGAGCTATCTTAATTTCATCTTTGGGGTTTTTCAGGTTAAAAAGGAATTGTTTCCAACCTTCCAGATCGGGCTCCTTATCGAGGGGCATGCGTGTTTTTTCGAGTACCTCAACGTCAAGTTGCTCCTGGTGCATCAGCAGGGGGACATTGTAGATGGTTTCGGTATCAATGGATTCAACTACTGACCGCGGTGAGACATTGCAAAAAAGGGCAATTTTATTTTTTATACTGTCGTTCAGTGGTTTTTCGGTGCGGCACACCAGTATGTCGGGCTGAACACCTAGTTCCAGCAGGTTTTTTACAGAGTGCTGGGTGGGCTTGGTCTTTAGTTCGCCGGCAGCCGACAGGTAGGGGATAAGCGTAAGGTGTACCACCAGGCAGTTGGTTTCGCCCAACTCCCATTTCATCTGGCGCACCGCTTCAATAAAAGGTAATGACTCGATATCGCCGACGGTTCCGCCAATTTCCGTAATCAAAAAATCAGGCTTGTTTTCCTGTGCCAGCAATTTCATACGGTATTTGATCTCATCGGTGATATGCGGGATTACCTGCACGGTCTGCCCCAGGTAGTCGCCGTGCCGTTCCCTGTTGATCACAGACTGATAAATGCGGCCGGTGGTGACATTGTTGGCCTGCGAAGTGGGTACATTCAAAAACCGTTCGTAATGCCCCAGGTCGAGATCGGTCTCGGCACCGTCGTTGGTAACAAAACATTCTCCATGCTCATAAGGGTTAAGCGTTCCCGGGTCAATGTTAATGTAAGGATCGAACTTTTGAATGAGGACGGCAAAACCGCGTGCCTGGAGAAGTTTTGCAAGCGATGCGGAAATAATCCCTTTGCCTAATGATGAGGTAACTCCGCCAGTGACAAAGATAAATTTGGTTTGAGGCATATCCGGATATTAAAAAACAAAATAAATCATAAAACTAATAAGTTGGCTGTGGAGTTTTCATTTTTTTTGAACATTGGTTTATAATACTCCCTGGCATTGTTGTCGTTTTCGGGTGAATAATTGTTCATACTTTTTTCGCACGGAAAAACAGCTGAACACAAAAATTCATTAATATTGCTGTTTTCTAATTTATTAAATGTGGATTAACTGAAATGAAAGAGCTAATAAAGACCGGTTTCGATAATGAGAAATATCTTCGTGAGCAAACTGCCGCCATCCTGGAACGGGTGGGCCGTTTTCACGATAAGCTGTACCTTGAGTTTGGAGGTAAGATATTGTACGATTTCCATGCTGCCAGAGTGCTGCCGGGTTTTGATCCCAATGTGAAAATGAGGTTGCTGCAATTGCTAAAAGACAAGATAGATGTTATCATGTGCATCCATGCAGGTGATATTGAAAGAAATAAAATAAGGGCTGATTTTGGCATCACCTACGATGTGGACACTTTTAAAACTATTGATGATCTCAGGTATTGGGGCATCAATGTAACAGCCGTTGTCATCACCCGCTACCAAAACCAGCCGGCAGCCAGAACATTCAAGCGTAAACTCGAATCAAGAGGTATCACTGTGTATCTGCATTACCCCACCAAGGGCTATCCAACCGATGTGGAGCTTATTGTAAGCGATCAGGGATATGGAGCCAATGAATACATCAAAACCTCCAAACCCATTGTAATTGTTACCGGGCCCGGGCCTGGCAGCGGCAAACTGGCCACATGTCTGTCGAACCTCTATCACGAGTACAAAAACGGCATCAAAGCCGGCTATGCAAAATTCGAGACTTTTCCTATCTGGGACCTGCCCATCGACCATATGGTGAATATCGCTTACGAAGCAGCCACTGCCGACCTGGGTGACGAAAACCTTATCGATATTCATCATTTGAAAGCCTATAACAAAAAAGCGGTAAACTATAACCGCGATATCGAAGCTTTCAACCTGCTGAAAAAAATACTTGAAAAAATTACAGGCGGTGTGTCAATGTACCAGTCGCCCACCGATATGGGTGTCAACCGGGCCAGTGCCGGAATTGTAAATGACAGCCTTATACAGGAGGCGGCCTATCAGGAAATCATCCGCCGCTATTTCAGGAGTTCGGTGGAGTATGCCATGGGATTGTCCGAAAAGGAAACTCTTGACCGTACCTTAGAAATTATGACGAAAGTAGGGGCCAGGGAAAAAGATAGAAAAGTGGTGCAGCCTGCCCGGAAAGCCGCCAAGGATGCCGAAAAACTCGGGAAAGGCGATACGGGGATCTTTTGTGGATCGGCCATCGAATTGCATGACGGCACCATTATTACCGGAAAAAACTCTCCGCTGTTGCATGCCTCGGCAAGCCTGATACTTAATGCCACCAAACATTTAGCCGGACTGCCTGACAATATGCATTTGCTGCCGAAAAGCATCATCGACTCGGTCACCTGCCTGAAAAGAGATGTCCTGAATGGCAAAATGGTCAGCCTGGATGTGGAAGAAACCATGATAGTGCTGGCTATATGCGCCCTGTACAATCCTGCTGCACAGATGGCTATGGAGAGCCTCAAGGATTTGTGTGGCTGCGAAGTGCATTCCACTCATATCCCCACCCCGGGCGATGAAGCAGGATTCCGCAAACTTAGGGTAAACCTCACCTGCGACCCGGAGTTTTCGAGCAAAAGACTCTTTATCAGCGAGTAAGCTGAAGCTTCGGGACACCCGTGTTTCCCGGGCATTGCATCCGTTGTTTTATTTGTCGGTGTGAACCTCCACTGTTACCGGCTTCTTTTTTGATGAAAGCCGCAACTTCCATATCATAAAAATTGCAAATGATGCAGCGGCAATTATTACTCCTGTTATGTTTCCGATGGCTACCGGAAGTTTAAAACCCTCGGGGGCAACAAGGATATAAGAGGTGCACACGGCTGTCATGAAAACTCCGGGGAGCAGCGTTACCCAGTAAAATTTCTTTTCCTGCACCAGATAAATTGTAATTGTCCAGAACACAATGGTCGCCAGGGTTTGGTTCGACCAGGCCATATACCGCCAGATGATCCCAAAATTGGCCTGTACCAGTATGAATCCCACAATAAACAATGGCGCAGTGATAAATAAACGGTTTTTGATGGGTTTCTGGTCATAATGAAGAAAATCGGCCACTATCAGCCGCGCGCTTCTGAAAGCCGTATCTCCGGAGGTGATTGGTGCAGCTACCACACCCAGCAGGGCCAGGATGGCGCCAAATTTTCCAAGGAGCGTATTGGAAATTATGTTGACTGCCCAGGCGGCATTGTCGCCATGTGCTGTCATTTCTTTGTTTAATCCCTCCACACCTCCGAAAAATGCCATAGCAGCGGCTGCCCATATCAGGGCTACCACGCCTTCGGCGGCCATAGCACCTGCGAAAATACGTTTACCGTATTTTTCATTTTTCAGACAACGGGCCATCAGCGGCGACTGTGTGCTATGAAAGCCCGAAATGGCGCCACAGGCAATAGAAACAAACATCATAGGAAAAATAGGGAACTTGTCGGGAGTACCATGCAGGTTGGCAAAACTGGCGGCGGTAAGCTCAGGCATGGCGTAGCCTTCAGCGATAATACCCACGGTGATGCCCACCGCCATAAATAACAGCGCAAAACCAAAAACAGGGTAGATTCTGCCGATTAACTTATCAATCGGTATCATGGTGGCCAGGATATAATAAATAAATACTGTGGCAATCCAAAAATTAATGTGCATTACGCCCCCTGAGATATCGTTGAGGATACTGGCCGGCCCTTTTACGAAAACAGCGCCTACCACTATCATCAGTATCACTGTGAAACCCCTCATAAACTGTTTTACCCCTATGCCCATGTATTTGCCGACAATTTCGGGGATGCTCTTACCGTCGTGGCGTATCGACAACATTCCCGACAGGTAATCATGAACCATGCCGCCGAAAATACATCCGAAAACAATCCACAGAAAAGCAACCGGGCCCCACAGAGCGCCTGCTATAGCGCCAAAGATAGGTCCAAGGCCGGCAATGTTCAGAAACTGTATCAGGAAAATGCGCCATAGTGGGATTTCAACATAGTCCACACCGTCTTTCAGGCGCTGTACCGGCGTGAGCTTTTGGGGATCAACGCCGAATACGCGTTCCAGCACGGCGCCATAAATAAAATATCCTCCGATTAATATAGTGAGAGAAACAACAAAAGTAATCATAAAAATAAATTTAAATATTTTGTAATGATAAATTAATGTACCTTAAACAAGTATTGATTTAACGTATTCCAAGCCTATAATCCGGGACAATACGTTTCTTAAATTAATACTTGTCAGTCTCTCGTTGTTATTCTTATATGTTTCTTTGTTGATAGTATAAAGCCTGTTATCCTGTCGCCGTGTTTCCCGGTCATAATCTGGAGTTTTACAATTTAAACCACCGGTTGACTCTGGTTAACTCATCAGCCATGTTTTTTTTGGGTTTATACTCATTGGTCCTTGGATTATAATCATAATCGTCAACCCATTTTGCAGCGTTTTTGGCCACCGACGCAATGGCTTTAATAATGTAATTCAATTCTTCATCGGTCATCGTGGGATGTAGCGAAAGTCTTACCCATCCTGGTTTTTCAGACAGGTCGCCGCGGGTGATTTGAGAAGTGATGTGTCTTGATTGCTGGTAACTGACATTGAGCAGGTAATGTCCATAGGTGCCGGCACATGCGCATCCGCCACGTACCTGAATGCCAAACCGGTCGTTCAGCAGCCTGACGGTCAGGTTATAGTGCAGGCCGTCGATATAAAAAGATATCACCCCGAGGCGGTGCCGGATATTTTCGGCAAGGATATGCAGGCCCGGTATGGCCGGCATTTTTTTAAAGGCTATCTTCAGCAGTTCCTGTTCTCGCTGTTGGATGTTGGCCGTGCCCATCTGGTTTTTCAGCTCGATGCACAGGGCGCTGCGGATGGCTTGCAAAAAACCGGGAGTGCCGCCGTCTTCGCGGGCTTCGATATTGTCGATGTATTTGTATTCCCCCCAGGGGTTGGTCCAGTCCACGGTACCACCGCCGGGCTGGTCGGGAGCATGGAAAGGATAAAGCGAGGAGTCGAAAACCAGTACCCCGGAGCTGCCCGGTCCCCCCAGAAATTTATGAGGCGAAAAAAAGATGGCGTCAAGTTTTTCCATGGGGTCTTCCGGGTGCATATTGATGTCGCAATAGGGCGCAGAGGCAGCAAAGTCAACAAAACAAAGTCCTCCGTACCGATGCATGACTTTTGCAATTTGGTGATAAGGCGTACTGATGCCGGTAACATTGGAACAGGCCGTGAATGAGCCGATTTTAAATTTGCGGTCTTTGTACTTTTTCAACTCCTTTTCCAGGTTGTTCAGGTCGAAAAGCAGGTCTTTGCCGGGTTTTATAAGTACCACTTCCGCATTGGTTTCATACCAGGAAGTGTGGTTGCTGTGATGTTCCATGTGTGAAATAAAGACCACCGGTTTTTCACATTTCTGCAGGCAATTGCTTTTGTTGATCATGCCGCACGTACGCAACCCCAGTATCCGCTGAAGCTTATTAACCACGGAGGTCATGCCGAATCCTGCAGTGATGATTACATCTGTGTCGGAGGCGTGTACATGTTCTTTGATTTTTTTATGTGCCAGGTGGTACGACAAGGTCATCAGGGTGCCGGTTTCGCTGGTTTCGGTGTGGGTGTTGCCGATATATGGCCCAATCTGTTCGGAAATTATTTTCTCGATGGGCTTATAAAACCGTCCGCTGGCTATCCAGTCAGCATAGATCATTTTTACTTTGCCATAAGGCGTGTCGATCATGAGGTCGTTGCCGACAATGTTTTTTTTAAATTTCGAAAAGTGTTGTTCCAGGGGTGTCATGTGCCGGGTTGTGGTTTTAGCGAATGTTATTCATTGTTTTGATCTTCAGATTTTCCTATTTTTTTCAAAAAATCATTTTTTCTTTTCTCTGTGGATATGATGAATGCAAATTGAGGCAGTTTGTCTTCTGCTTTCAAAATGTTTTTGTTGGAGCTCATCGCTTTTTTTATCAGGTCGTTGTAGCTTTTGTTCGAGGAGATGGATTGCAGTTTGTTTTGTGCATAGTTAAAATAGTACCAGTCGTTTTCAACTTCAAAATACATGTTGAGGATGCTCCCACTGCGTTTGCGCGATATTTCTATATAGCCTTCCACGTACTTGTTCAGCTGGTTTTCGTTTATCATGGCTATTCCTATGGGACTTCCGGATACCAGGGAGCGTGATTGGTGGTTCCAGGTAAAATTGATATCTGAGATTACCAAACTATGCTTCATTTCGTCCGGTATGGATTTGAATTTCCCTGACAGGCTGAGCTGGCTGATGAGGTCGTCGGCTTTTTTTGGCCCGACCATAAAACGCATGGCGTTGTAAAATTTATCTTCCGAGGGGTCGGCAGGTTCCAGCCCTCCATCGTTGATGATAGCTTGTGCAAACATCTGGTATGCGTCTTTTTCAAAGAAAAAGTCGAGGTTCATGGCTACATCAAAATAGGTGCTGTTGTCAATAATGTTGTTTCTTACTGTTCCAAAGGATTCCAGTACGAGCCTGCCGAGGTTGGCGCCCATGTTCACACGGCCTTCGCCAAAAATATAACAGTTTTGTTTGTCTAGATAAAGATAATTTTCCGGCTTGATGTATTTTGCCGAGGAGTCAACCACAGGGCCGACATAATATCGTTGCTGTGCTTTATCATAGGTCATTACCCCGGTGGCAGTGATTACATCACCATCGTTAAAATTGTTTTTTGGCTTCACAAATGCCGGATATACCAGTGTGGAGTCATCACCAATATACAACCCCATGCCCAGCTCGTTGCCGGTGGCTCCCGACACGTATTCTTTGGGTTTGTCCGTAATGGGAATGGCTACTTTTTCAGGGTCAATATCTGCTACGAATCGCAACCAACGTGCCTTTGAGGTGTCGCAGTCCTGCCTGATGCGCGAACCGCCATCAAAATTGAGAAATTCCTTATCGGCATACATCGTTACTTTTCCGGCAAAATCAAAAAACGGGCTCAGCCTGAATCCTGATTCTTCGCTGATATCACCGAAAGCATTGGTTTGTCCTGTTTTGTCAACTTCTATACGCTTGAGATAAATTTTTTGTTTGTCACCCAACTCATCCACATAATCGTAAAATCCGTTACCACGGTAGATCTTCTTTGATAAAATGTTGATGGTGTCGTTGTAAATATAATGAAATTTCGAATCGGTGTTGGCAATCAGGCGGGCATTGTGCAGCGGCAGCATTTCGGCTTTCTTGTCTATGGTTACTTTGCCCGAATCAGGGAAAATGCCCGCGTCGGCAACATGTATTATGGGTACATCCTGAGTGTAAATAATGTTCTCGGTGAGATGATAAAACGCATCGGGGGCATAAAAACTCAGGGAGTCCTGCGCAGGATGTTCTGACACAAAATAGGAATCAGTAAATTCTTCATCAATAAGTTCCTGCATGGTTTTGGTCTTCAGGTAAGCATAGTCGGCTTTTTTGCTGCTGTGAAAATTCAGCATATCCTTATCCATCAGCCAGTCGAAGTTGTACATGTAGCAGGCGTAATAGTTAAATGGAAAGGTGATTTTTGAGTTTTCATCGTTCGACCTGAATTTGCCGAGTTGTTTGTTGAAATCAATGGCCACGTTGAAATTCTCGGTACGCAAAACCATTTCGCTCAGATCGGGTGTCTTAAACTGCACGTTGGTGGTGTCCGACGAAAATGAATGATGTTTCAGCAGGTAGTTTTCCGACGACATCTCCACCTTTCCGAACGATATCAGGCCGTGGGCTGAGAGTGCTTTTGACGACATGGACAAACCGCCCTTCAACAGGGTTTTGTTGGCAAAAACTTCAAAAGGTTTTGTCATCTGGTTTACGTTCATAACATCCTGGTAGGGATACCATTTGATATCGACATCCTGAGCATAAACTGACGGGTATTCAACGGGAGTGGGCTTTTCCTTGATGGTGTATTCTTTTGCCCTGGCGTACAGCGAATCGGGGAAGAAAATAAAATCGTCAGACCGGCTGGTGGAATTGAGGTATTTGAGGGTGCCCTTGCCAAGAAATCCCTTGTAGCTGAGGTCCACAATGGAGTCGTATGTGCCTTTTCCACCATAGGCTTTGAATCCTCCCGGAGGTGTTTGTATGATAAATCCGAGGGAATAATCGGGTTGCACGGAAAGCGGTTCGACAATGTCGGGGAAGATGCCTGCCGATACGAGATAGCCGTTAAATTGTTTTCGTTCGCTGTTGTAGCTGTCTAATGTGTCGATACGGAATGGCTGGAGCCGGTAATAAAAACGATCCCTCGAATATACTTTGTTGAAGATAAATGGTTTGTCGTAATAAACGTAAGCGTCTTTTTTACTGATAAAGGAGGGGTAATTGGCAAAATTTTTCAGGCCCGATTTGTTGTTGGGATGGTCGATGAGCATCTCGCCGTTGAGGTTTTCAATGACGGTGCGTACTTTTACCAGCGGATGGTGCCCATAGAGGTCCGTTGGTTTTGTTCTGTCCTGCACCTTGAAACTCATCGAGTCGGTCATCGGCATATCAAAGCGGAACATATCATATTTGAACGTGATTTTTTTTCCGTAGAAATCAAATAAGCCGGCGTGTATCCTGCCGTCAAACTCAAAATCACGGTTTTTTTTGAGTACAATTTCCTGCTCGTAGGGATCCACATATACAAACTGCGAGTCGCTAAGATGAATACGTGCAACGCCACGTAGTTTCAGGTCGTAATTCATCAGGTTCAGGGTGCCGTTGTCCTGTGCCGAGATGATAGAGTTGAACTGGATAACATCGTAATCGGTCTTGCCAGTTTTTGCGTTGATGTAGTTATAAATGCGGTCTTTCAGCACAACGATGCCGTCATCGATGTTATAGATAATGAAGCCTTTTTCCGCATATGTCAACAACTGGCCCTGAGCCAACTCCTTAGGAACCCGGAATTTTGTCATCACATCCAGTTCGGTTATTGTTTTTGAGCCCCTGGCATCGGCTATCTGTTTTAATTCTACCAGGGGATGTATCTCTTCCATTCCCCGGAGTTTTTCCCAGCGAAACTCATTGTAATAGTTATCCGATTCAAAAATGGCGTTGCTTTCGCTACCCAGGCCCCGGATAAAGGTAAAGTCCATCTTGGGCTGGTCTAATTTCCAATAGAGCGCCTGAAAATACATATCTATTTTGTGATAGGTGTTGAAATAGGGGCTTTTTGATATGCCATTATCATCCCTGATCAGGCTCAGTTCGCGGTTTTCGTTGTTGTATTTCATGTTCAGCCCGGGATGAAAAATTGAATCGTTTTCCAGGTAGATGACCACGGCGGCTTTGTCGGAGCCAATCTGGTTTTTGCGCATGATGAATTCTTTGGAACTGAGTTTTACAAAACGCTTGTTGTCTTTTTTTATGAAAAGATGGGCATCCTCTTCTTTGGTGCCTTGCCCGATGAGTTTATTGCCATACATGGCAAAACCTCCGGTAAAGTCAATGTCTTTAAAAATGTCTTTGATCTCCTGATCGGTATAAAATGAGGTAAAACGCGGATAGGAGATACGTTCTTCAGCCACGTCGGCCAGCACTTTTTCTTTCAGGCTCCCGGTGAGAGGACGCTGAAAAAAATTGGTGTTATAAAAGGTAACGGTGTCCACATCGAATTCCGATTTGGTCAGCTGAATGCTGTATTCTTTGTGGATTTCGGCATGCACTTCTTCCCAGGGCAGGCCTACGCGGTCCCAATACAACATGCCGTCTTTGCCAACCCACCTGTCCAGTGTCGGAAAGAATTTTCCGTGAGTCCCGTAAATACAGGTGCTGTCGTTTTTTTTGACACAGGTCAGGTCCAGAGAAGGAAACTCAAAATAGGGTAATGAGTCGTATTTGAAAACAAAGTCTTTGGAGTTGGACTTCCAGAGGGAAAGCTTCGATTCGTAAAGGTAATTCTTGGTTAGCAGCAGGTTGGTTCCTTCGAGCAAGGCCATAAAACGCAGGTTGTTGGTCATTTTCGCCAGATTGCGCAAACAAAATTGCCATGATTCAAAACTCTCAGGCGGAAGGTTGGCGCGGTGGAAGTTAATGGCGGCCCTGAGGTATTGTTCAAAATTCGGATAGGTCTTCATCTTGCGTTTCAGCATCACATTGCACATGGTATAAATGCTGTCCTTTTCCTGCGCGTCGAATTTGTTCAGCCACATATCCGTAAAGTCCACCATCAGTGCTTTTCCCAGGTCTTTCTGTTCGGAGGAGGAGACTGCCTGGAACATGGTGCTCAGTTCATTGAGAAAGGTTTGAGAATCTTTGGAGAATTGTTTAAGCGGCTGGCTGTAGGCGGAGAGACAGCCTGATATGATGATGGCAAGGAGGACTAAAGTTTTTTTCATAAATCAATTAATCTTTTGTGTACACTGCGGCACACCATGAATTCATCGTGGTATAACGAATAAATTTCAGGTTGTATTGTGCGGCTTTTTTCGTTATTTGTGAAACATCTGTTTCATAAAAACCGCTTAGCAGTATAGTGCCATGCTGTTTGAGGGCAGCGGCATAGGTGGGAATGTCTTTCAGTAATACGTTACGGTTTATATTGGCAAGTATCAGGTCGAACAGGCGGCTGCCTATCGCAGCAGCGTCGCCATGCAGTACTTCTATTTCGGGGGTGTTGTTTTTTTCAATATTTTCGAGAGAGTTGTTGTAAGCCCATTCTTCGTTGTCGATAGCCAACACAGCGGCGGCTCCCGTTTTTTTGGCGAGTATGGCCAGCACGGCCGTGCCACAGCCCATATCGAGCACTTCTTTGCCGCGGACATCCTCTTCCAGCAACAGGCTGACCATCTGGTGGGTGGTTTCGTGGTGGCCTGTGCCGAACGACATTTTGGGCTCGATGATGATTTCATATTCGAAGCCCTCCCTGGACGGGTGAAAGGGCGCCCTTATATAACACCGGTTCCCTATTTCTACCGGTTCGAAATTGCTTTCCCATACGGCATTCCAGTTTTGATCGGGAATGCTTTTCAGGGCGTAGTTGATTTTTATTTCTTTGTGGTCGAAAATTTCCAGTGTGTTGAAGGTTTTTTCATCAAATTGGTGTTCGGGAATGTAGGCACGAAAGCCCCTGACGGTTTCTTCAAAACTCTCAAAGCCGTAATCCGAAAAGGCTGCCATCACAATTTCGGTATGCCGGGGAGGAAAAATTTCGCAGTTTAGTTCAAGGTAGTTCATTTGCTGATTTGTGAAAGCGTAGTTATCATCGAAACAAAATCACCGGCCTTGAGCGAGGCGCCGCCAATCAGGCCGCCATCCACGTCGGGCATGGCAAACAGCGAAGCGGCATTTTGTGCATTGCAACTGCCGCCGTACAACAGCGGTATATGGTCGACGGTTTTTCTGCCAAACTTCACACTGATCAACTGCCGGATAAACGCATGCATTTCCTGCGCCTGCCCGGGTGTGGCCGTGAGGCCTGTGCCTATGGCCCAGACCGGCTCATACGCGATGATGATCCTGCGAAAATCGCTTTCTTTCAATGTAAACACCGATTCGGTCAGTTGCTGCCTGATAACTTTGAAATGTCTTTCCGACTTGCGTTCGGCCAAAACTTCGCCAATGCAGAAAATTGGTTTCAAATTGTTTTGCAAAGCAAGTTCCACCTTTTTCATCAGCATGGCGCTGTTCTCGCGGAAATAGCTGCGGCGTTCCGAGTGGCCTATGATGACATATTTGGCGCCTGTGGAATAGACCATGGCTGCCGACACCTCCCCGGTATAGGCTCCTTTTTCTTCGGAGTAACAGTTTTGTGCCGCGGTATAAATTCCGGGATGCTTCCCGATGAGGTCCTTGCAGGTAGTCAGAAAAGGAAATGGCGGTGCAATAATGATGTCGAGAAATTCACGGTTCACAATATCGGGGTTACCGGCTACGCCATTTAAGATGCCTTCCACCAGCGCTCTGGCTTCGGGAAGGGTAGTATTCATTTTCCAGTTGCCTGCAATAATTTTTTTTCTCATGTTTTTTGCTGTTGATCTTCAATAGCAAAAATACATTTTAACAACTTACTATGAGCATAAATTGAAAAAAATACTGCAACATTAGTGACGGAACCAAAAACAATCTCCGGTTGTTTTACTCCAATTTAAAGGAGATGGGTAAAGTCATTTGAACATCTATGGCAACTCCTTTGTTCTCACCGGGTATCCAGTCGGGCATCGAGGATATCACGCGTAAGGCTTCCTTGTCAAGCAATTCATTTACTTTTTTCTCAACTCTTACGCTGTCGATTTTGCCGTTTTTGGTTACCAGGAAGTTTACATAAACTTTGCCCTGAATTCCGCTTTTTTTTGCTGCTTCAAGATACTTTACATTGTCGACAATGAATTTTGTCATGGCTGCTTCGCCACCTGGAAATTCAGGCATTTTGTCGATCACAGTATCCTGTTTTGCAGTTTTCTGAGAATCTGGAGCGGTCTGTGAATTCATGTTGTCAGTGCTGTTGCTGCACGAAATTGTCATAAACATTGAGGCTGCCAGTGCTGAAAAGAAAAATGTCTTGAGCCTGAAAAGACATTCGATAGAATTTTTTTTGTTCATAATGGACTTCTGACAACGGCTTTTTTTCACGATAAAACTATAAAATGTAAAAAAAACAAAAAAAACTTAAACCCGAAATGACGTCATCCCTATAACAAACATTGAAAAAACGGCTACTTTACCCCCTACGCTCAAATAAGTGATGTCGGAGTCGCTGAACAGGCGATAGACCAAAAAGCCCGAAAGAGTGTCAATTCTTTCGGGCTTTCGTTTTAGGGCTTTTCGGCTATCGCTCTATGTGTTGGCAGCTGGTGTTCTGTCGTCCGTGTCCGTAAACCATTGTCATTGTTGAGTTTCCGTGTCATTGTCTGTCGGGTTGTTCGTGGCGTTTTTTATTTTTTTTGAAGGGTCGGGAATTTTTTTTTAAAAACAATTTTGTCTTGCGTTGGCTTTGCAAGCTCTTTGACAAAGCTTTGGTCTGTGCGTTGGCTTGTGCTGCTTTGGCAATGTGCTTGCAAATGCGTGGGCAATATTTTATTCAATGTCAAAACCATCTTCAATTATAAACCTTTGTAACAAGTTGTGAACTCTAATATTTACTTTGAAAGCAGGAATAGTTGTCCCTTCTGCTTTTTCAAAATATGCTTTTGCTTTGTCCTTGTCAACAGTGCTTTTTAATTCGTCAAAACGCCCGTATTCGTTGATATTTGCCTCTGTCAAGCCAGATGACATAAGTGAACGAAGTTTTGGTTCATCAAGTCCGAGTAGTGTTGAGATTTTCTTTATTTGGTCATTCTTTGCGTTGAACTCGTATTCTGTGATATACTCTCTAAATGTCTTTCCGCTTTCTAGTTTGGCGATACCACTTTGAACGTCATGAATAAAAATGTTTGCATATTTCTGTTCTTCCTGTGTTAGAGCAGCAAACGATTTAAATAATTCATCCAAAGTGTTCTGCAATTCTAATGGGTCAACATCTCCTTTGACAAGTTCTTTTAAATACTTGTCAAATCGGGTGTTCATGTAGTCTGCATCAATTTTGTCTGTGTCTATCTCAGTCAAGTAACCTTCAATTTCATAAGGCACGTCACCGCCTCCGCCACCACCACCAGTATTGAACAGCTCTTTATAACGAAGTGCCAATATCAAGTAATTGTTTTCGTCCAATGCCATTTCAATGGTTACCTTGTCTTTTCCTTTTCCAAAACTGTATGTTGATTTGTTCCAATTGAAACCTTGAATTTTTGCTGCTTCTAAGTGATTGTTGAAAGTTTTAAATAGAATAGCAAATCTTCCTCTTTCAGATAAATCATCTGGAAGTCTCTCGAAATTATCAATACCTGCCGTTATGAATAAGTTTTGAATCTCACTGAAAAAATAATTCATTGAGTTGAGATTGGAATCTAAATGCTCAACGAAAAGTGCAATTGGTTTATCGCCTGAATACAATTTTATCGCATCATTAATGTTTCGCTCCATAGAATGAGGCTTACGGTAATAGCGAATTGTTCCAAAAGGTTTGTCAGGACCAAAAAGCCTATTAGTTCTTGAAAAAGCTTGAATGATATTTTCATATTCAAGCACCTTATCCATGTAAAGCGTGTTTATCCACTTGGAGTCAAATCCTGTAAGCATTTGGTCAACCACAATCAATAAATCTATTTGCTTTTGTGGTGCCGAATCAATCCTTAAATAAGGTTCTTTGTGTGCCAGTCTTGCTGCAATGTCTTTTTTGAATTTGGCATGGTTAGCAAGTCTAAAATCTTGCTCATACCTTTCGTTGTAGTCGGTCATTATTTCAACTAGACCGTCCTCTTTGTATTCGGTGTTCCCGTTGTTGTCAATGTGAGGGTCAAATAATGCGGTGATTTTTAAGTTTGGATTTTCTGATTTAAACAAACGATAATAAAGTATTGCATCAGCAATACTACTTGTCGCAAATATGGCGTGGAATTTTCCGTTTTGACTTAGAACTATCCAGTTTCTTAGAATGTCCTCAACTACTTTTTGGTGGTGTTCATCACGGTCATATTGTGAAGTGGGCAAATAATCTTCAATTCCCCCAACATATCTACCTGAAGTTTCAAAATGACCAGCCATTCTAACTCTGGTCATAAACTTATTAAATATTCTAGCTTTTCTTGGGTCTGCCAATGCTTCTGTTTCATCGTTGGCTCTTGCCTTTTCTAAAGCAACAGCTAATCGCAAATCACGGTCTCTGTATGTAAGTATTTTGTATGGGTCAAAACCAAGAACATTTTTATCTCGAATACCATCTGCAATACTGTATTTGTGTAACTCATCACCAAAAACGGTTGATGTGGTATTCATTTTCTTTTGGTTCTCGTCTTGAATAGGTGTTCCTGTAAACCCGAAGAAAATAGCAGATGAAAAAGTGTTTTTGATTGTAATTAGCATATCACCGAAAGTGGAACGGTGTGCTTCATCTACAATAAAAACAATTCGCTTTTTATTCATGAGCAAAATGTCGTGAGCATTTAGCCCACCTTCTTCATCTTTGATGTTGCTCATTTTTTGAATAGAAGTTACAATCAACGTATTGGTAGGATCTGAACTTTTAAGTTTAGTAACCAAAACGCCAGTATTTTCTGTTGCTTGTACGTCTTCGTTTTCGTCTGCAAAACCACGATATTCTTTTAACGATTGTGTGCCGAGTTCAATCCTGTCCATTAAGAAAATTACTTTGTCTGCATCTTGCGAATTGGCAATAAGTTGGGCAGATTTAAAACTGGTCATGGTTTTGCCCGAACCTGTGGTGTGCCAAATATAACCGCCTAAAGCATGTTTGCTTTTCCAATCGGTTTTAGCAACTTTATCTGAAATGGCATTTGCAGCAAAGTATTGATAACTCCGCATTACTTTCAAAACACCATCGTTGCTATCTGCTACGGTGTAAAAACCAATTAACTGGTGAGCCATCGGTATAAACAATAACGAAGAAGCAATATCATTCCAGTCGTTTATTGGCTCATTGTTAAAATCTGCCCAACGGAAATAAAAGTCTTTATTGAATTTGCCATCAGGGCCAGGGTTGGCAAAATAGACAGTTTCTTTTGGTTCCATTGCCACAAAAATTTGAACGAGTGAAAACAAGCCCGAAAAAACGCCACCTCTTGAATATTTTTCAATTTGATGACAGGCTTGACTTACTGAAACTCCGTTCTTTTTTAATTCAATATGAATCAATGGCATTCCATTGATTAAAAGCATTAAGTCGCCACGTCTGTCGTTTAATATTTTAGATTGGGTTGGAAAAATTGGTTGTTGTGCAATTTGGTAACGGCTTTGTCCTGCTGCAATTTCAAGCCTGTCATAAATTTTTAAACTCACTTCCTTACCAAAGTGTAATTCATCTGCTGGGTTATCTCTTTTTATTGAAACTGTTTTGCCATTGATAAAGCCGTTTAGTTTCAAAGGAGTTCTTAAAGCATTAATCTGCTCCAAAATCTGTTGCATTTCCCCCTCAGTAAGCGGAAAGTCATTTAAACGGTCTTTGCCTCTGTTATTTTCAAAAAGTATGTTTGCCCAATTTTGGAGCAAGTCTTTTTCAGTAGGACGTTTCAAAACCTCCTTTTCCCATCCTTTTTTAGAAAGGGCTTGTATCAATGCTTCTTCAAATTCTGCTTCTGATTTAAATGTCATTTCTATTCAATGTATTTACACAAACATTTTGGCTAAAAATGCCTGTTTTATGTTTTTTAGTTTGGTTATTTGAAGTCCATATTTACCAATTAAGCTATCAAAATTTTCAAAATACTTGCAAATTTGATTTTGCTCATCATGAGATTTTGGATAGTTACCCTTTATGTTGTTAAGTATGGCGTATGATAAAAATGGTTGTCCACTTCCGTCACAAATTTTTCTTAAATCCATTTTGCTTAACATATAATAACCAAACTTAGTTAGCAGTTCTTCATTTTTAGTTTTAGTAATAATTCCATTATAGGTAACAAAATGCTTTCCATCTGCCCATAAAACTATACCTGCATATTCTCCCATATGGCCTATTACCACGGAATCACTAGCATTGTATTCTGTATATCCCCCAATCACACCGTTTGCTCCATAAACTGGATATTCACCTCCATTATTTGGGTTGTTGTTAAAAATACCATATTGAAAACTTAGTATGTTTTTCAAATCGCTTTGAATCCAATCACCCTCAAAACCGTTAAAACGAAGCTCTGGAACAAGTTGCCCCTGCTTGGGAAACATTTTGTCGAGCATAGCTTGTTTAAGCGATTTAAGCTTAGAGTGTTTTTGTTGGTGCTCGGTTATTAGATTGTCTATGTTTTCAAAAAAGTTTCCGATTTTTTCCTTCTCAATCTTATCATCAGGAAAACAAAATTTCATTTGTTTAAAGTTTCCAGTGGTAATTTGATTTATTGTTGCACCTAAATTTTTATTTATTTCTCTCTTAAAACTTTCACTATCTAATAACGCATTAATAAAATTTGGTGTTTCTGAACGAATTCCAGTCATAAAAGCACCGACAACAGTATTTTTAATGTTTCTCTTTATTTGAGCGTGTTTACCAATTAAATCTCTTGAACCATTTCTCACTACAACTGCTATGTCATTCTTCTTTACAAATTCACAATTTACTTTGCTACTGTTTACATATACATTATCTGCATCTACGAATTTACCATCCTGAATATTGGAAGACCTTATTACAAATGTCCCATCTTCCTTTACAATATCGATTGGAGAATAAGTTAAACCACTGAAAAATTCAACTTCATTTGAAAAGTCTTTTTCTTCCCAATCTTTTGTAAAACCAGCAAAACGGACTTCGGGATTTGTGTTTGTTTTAGCCATTTTGCTCTTCGGTTTTTAAAAGTGACTTCAATTCGTTCAATCCTTTCATGTCAAACTCGTTTCCGTCCAAGTCGCCAATCAATGATGATAAGGTGCTTTCGGCTTGTTTAATTTCTTTGGCTACGTCTGAGTAGGTAATGGCGTATTTGTTTGCCAATGCCTGCACCTTGTTGGTCAATTGAGTGATGATGGTTTCGGGCAATTTGTTCAAAGAAGTAACAACAGGAACAATCCATTTTAATTCGAGCAATTCAAATACTTGTTCGTCTGTTAGGGTTTCAATGGTTTCTTTGGTCTTTGAATGAAGTGCTGCCGCTTCAACTTTTATTTTGGCTTTCAATTCTTTTTCATCTGCCAATAAAGTAGATGCCTTTACCATCTTGCTTTCAAAAGTCTCATCAGGGAAAGTAAATGTTGATTGTAATTCAAATAAGTATTTGTTGATGGTCGCCTTGCCAAAAGTGCCATCATTATTTGCTTCCATTTTAGACCAATCAACCGTTTTACATGATTTGATGAAGCTTTCTTTCTCTGGCTTCTTGGCTCTGCTCTCCAATAAGTTTAAATATTCCTTTAATGCTTTTATTTCTTCGGTTTCAACATCAGCAAAAATCTCTTTCAGATATTCGTTGAGTTCTTTAACCACAAAAGCATCATTATTATCATTTAAAATACTTGTTTCCCTTTCTTCCTCTGAAAGTGAATCAATGATTTCTTCTAACTCTGTTGCTATTTCAACAACTCTATTTTCTTTGGCTCTCAAACTATTTAGCTCGTCTTTCAAATAGGTTTCTTGCACCAGTAAAAACGGCATAATTCTTCCCACCCAACCGTCTTGCACTTCTTGTTCAACACCGTCTTTTTTACGAGTAACCATGTTTGGGTCAACGGTTCTTGTTGCTTCAAAACCCTCTGTTTGGATAATCTCCAAATCAACTTTTATTACATCCCATTCATTGTCTAACAACTGGTAGGCTTCATATTTATCAATCAGTTTGATGTCTTCCAGTCGCTTAAATATGTCATCACTCAAAACCGTTTTCTCTCTGTTGATTTTTACAGTTAGAATGTTGGTTAATAATTCCGTTTTCAAGAAACTGTCAAAATCTGCAAATGCTTTATTGAAACCGTTTACAAATACTTGAACACTTTTGTGTTCCTTTATTGCAGTGTTGATGTCATCTACAATTAGGTTTGAATTGATGGGTGAGTTTTTAGCAAATAAGGTATCTCGAAGTGCAGGAAAGGCTTCCCAAAATATTTGCAAGTCGTCAATTTCATTTTCAGGAATACCACCAAACATAGAAGCGTAGATATCCCAACTTTCGGGGTTTTCAGAAGAATCAACATAACGTGGAATGTTCAGGTTATATTCATTCTCTCTGATTTCTTCTCGTGTTACAACTTTTGAAAATTTGGGCAATGTTTCACGGTCACGAACACTGTCAGCTATACGTTTAATGTCTGATGCTCTTAGTTTGTTGTTTTTTCCTTCTTTGACGAATCCTTTCGAAGCATCAATAATTAAAACATCTGTGTTGGCACGTTTTTGTTTTAGAATCATTACGATTGTCGGAATACCTGTGCCAAAAAATATCGCTGGTGGCAAACCAATGATGGTATCAATATGATTTGCTTCAATCAGTTTTTCACGAATTACACTTTCCTCACCACCACGAAATAAAACGCCATGAGGTAATACAATTGCCATAATGCCATCAGGCTTGATGTGAAAAAGGTCATGGAGTAAGAAAGCGTAATCTGCTTTTGCTTTCGGTGCAAGACCAAACCGTGAATAACGTGGGTCAGCTTCTTTGTGAGTTGGGTCCCACTTTTGCGAATAAGGTGGATTTGAAACTACTGCATCTACATAAAGCGGATTGTAAGTGTGTATTGGGTCGTTTTCATCAAAGTATGGCCAATCATCTTCTAATGTGTCTCCGTTTCTTGTGATAATGTTGTTTGGCAAAAGTCCTCTCATTACTAGGTTCATCCTAGTTAAGTTGTAGGTGTTTTCTTTTAATTCTTGGGCATAGAATTTTATATTGTTTTCGTCATCAATATGCTTTGCAACACTGCTACCAATATTGATAAGCAAAGAACCCGAACCACTTGTCGGGTCATAGATTTGAATTTCCTTTTTGTCTCTTAAATGATGTGCAATAATTTCCGACATCAAAACTGAAACTTCATGCGGAGTGTAAAACTCTCCTGCTTTTTTTCCTGCATTTGCAGCAAACATTCCAATCAAGTATTCATAAATAAAGCCAAGCACATCATAGTCTTGCCTGCCGTCCATTGGAATATCTTTGATTAAATGCAGCAAGTCACGAATTGCTTTTGTTTGCGAAGCTGCACTGTCACCCAATTTGCTCAAACCAGTTTGCAAAGTATCAAAAATGTTGTCGAACAGTTTTTTGTGTGCAGGGCTTATCAAGCGGCTAAAAGCAGAAAGTGCATCACGAACATTGGCAACATCAAAGTCTTTGCCCATGCTTATCCATGTTGAGAATAGATTGTCATAAGCTATAAAGTAGCCGATGTTGCTTTTTATGTGTTCAACAGTTTCTGTGTCTTCTTCGCTCAATGCTTTTATGTCTGCCTCAGTGAAGTCTTCCTTCTTTGCAAATTGCAGTTCCTTCTCAGATAAGTATTTGTAAAAGATGAAACCTAATATGTAGTCTTTGTATTCGTTAGCTTCAATTTTTGAACGCATCTGATTTGCAGATGCCCAAATTTTTGCTGCAAGTTTTTGCTTATTCATATTTTCTTCTTGTTTGAAACAATTAATACTTTGATGTCAACGTCAAGGATTTCCGCAATTCGGTATAAGTCCTCCAAACTTGGTTGCCTTACATTACGAGCATACTCATTAATGGTGTTGTAACTCTTTTCCATTTTGTTCGCCAACCACGTTTGAGAAATTCCTTTGTCCTTAAGCACTTCTTTAATTCGGTTCATAGAATCCTAATTAATTTATAACACGTCAAATGTAGTAAAAACTCCCTGATAAATAGTGTAAATGTCCACTGTATTGTCGTGGGTGGGAAGGGGCAAGCTCTTTTGGTTTTTTTGCGTTGGCTTGTGCGTTGGAAAAAACCAAATGTGCTTGACCGTGCGGCTGGCTAAAATTGTTTTTTAAAAAATGTGCGGTGGGAAAAAAATAAAAAAAATAGGGTCGGTCAGCGTGTCGGTTTAGAAGCTGGCCTGTTTCAATATCATTTCTATGTCTTTGGTCACCTGTCAAAATGGTTTAATTTCTGTTCGTTTTTAGTCGTCTGTTTGTCGTGGTTGTGTCGTCCTTTACACTTGCTGCCAACGGTGGCGGTATGAAAAGTTGCCGATTGCGGGCGATTTCCTGTCAAGTTACATAAAGGTTAAAGCGGGCTACAACCATTGAATAACCTACTGACCCGGCAATTTTTTATACCGCGTGGTGTGCCCTGCATGAGCAGCGCACACCCACCTCAAAGCTTTATAAATAGTTCAAAAATACAAATTTTATTTAAAAAGCAAAGAGATGGGTGTATTTTTCCAGAGGGTGTAAGTCCCTTATGTGCGGAGGTGGTTCTCCGAAACATTAGTAAGTCGCAAGCTCGTTATCGGTAACGATAGGAGTGAAGGAAGCGAGACTGCAAAAGCTGGTGCTGATGAATAAAAACTGCATACAGAGGCATTATTGAATGGGTAAGGTAGCCACGCATACTAACGCCCCAAGAATAAAAGAACTCAATAATGTAAATGCAGCAGCAATTGGCAGAAGGAAAAAGCTCTTACCGGGGGATGTCCCGACGAAGCCAAGCTTGTCGGGAGGTCAGCAGAGGTCATAGTAGTTGCAGAAAGGAGCCGTAACAGACATACGGATGACTCACAGAGCAGCGAAGGG
>JAGNBV010000092.1 GCA_018004645.1 Bacteroidales bacterium | reverse complement strand
AGAATATTTAGAACACCACAAGGATAAACCCAATACGTTAACTGGAAATTGGATAATGGAATGAAGAGCAAAAATTTCATTTTTTTATTTAAACCTATGAATTTCTAATTCATAGTGGTTTAGTTTTACTGCATTATTTGAAAACATTTTTAGTGCGACAAAATGCTTTTTAAATGTATATATGTAGCTATAAAAATGTAAAAACAGACGGTAATAATCATTTTAATCATTTAAAAAATAGTATAAATGCAACAAATGAAGAAATTTTTTAGCGCCATACTTTTTTTTGGACTGTTTCTGACAGGTGCCCGGGCACAGGAAATTCATGAAACAATTCCCGCGACGGGAGGCAATGTCTCAGGAAGTAACGGAACCGTAAGTTATACTGTCGGACAATTTGTTTATACCACCCATACTGGTGCAAACGGAACCATCTCGCAAGGTGTTCAACAACCCTATGAAATATCAATAATGACACAAATAGAAGAAGCCACTGGAACTACCCTTACTATTACGGCATTTCCAAACCCTGCAACAGACTGTCTTACCTTGAGAACAGACATTGTTGATAATCAAAACTTATCATTTCATTTGTATGACATCAATGGAAACGTGATACAGGAAAACAAAATTAATAGTGCTGAAACAAGCCTTTTAATGAAAGAACTTCCGCCATCAATATATTTTTTAGAGGTATCAGACAATAGTAAAATTATCAAGGTCTTCAAAATCGTTAAAAACTAATAGTTATGAAAATTATTTTTACATTTTTAATTGCAGTCCTAATAACTGTAAACGTGTTCCTGCCACGGCAGGCAAGTGCCCAATCACCGGATAAAATGAGCTATCAGGCAGTAGTGCGGGATGTGAGCAACAACCTGATAACAAATCAAGCGGTGGGCATAAAGATTAGTATTTTGCAGGGATCAATCTCCGGCTCTCCCGTATTTGAAGAAACGTTTTATCCCAACCCCGTAACAAATGCCAATGGCCTGGTTACAGTTGAAATTGGCGGAGGGGTTGCACTTTCGGGAAACTTTGCAACAATTGATTGGTCAGCAGGCCCTTATTTTCTGAAAACAGAAACTGACCCCAACGGCGGGACATTATATACCATTACCGGAACAAGCCAGTTGCTGGCCGTACCTTATGCCTTGCATGCAAAAAAGGCTGATAGCATTAGCGGAGGAATAAATGAAACCGACCCGGTGTTTGGGATATCGCCAGCCAATGGAATCACCAATACCAATATTGGCAACTGGAATACGGCTTACGGTTGGGGGAACCACGCTACGGCAGGTTATCTGACATCATTTACCGAAACCGACCCAGTGTTTGGCGCATCGCCGGCCAACGGAATCACCAATACTAATATTGGTAACTGGAACACGGCTTATGGTTGGGGAAACCATGCTTCAGCAGGATACCTGACATCTTACACCGAAACCGACCCGGTGTTTGGCGCATCGCCGGCCAACGGAATCAGCAATACAGATATTGGTAACTGGAACACGGCTTACGGCTGGGGGGACCATGCTTCGGCAGGATATCTTACATCTTACACCGAAACCGACCCGGTGTTTGGAGTATCACCAGCCAACGGAATCACCAACACCAATATTGGTAACTGGAACACGGCTTACGGCTGGGGGAACCATGCTACGGCAGGTTATCTGACATCTTACACAGAAACCGACCCAGTGTTTGGTGCATCACCGGCCAACGGAATCACCAATACTAATATTGGTAACTGGAACACGGCTTTCGGTTGGGGGAACCACGCTACGGCAGGTTATCTGACATCTTACACAGAAACCGATCCTCTGTGGACAGCCGTTTCGGGTAATTATTACACCAAACTTAATTTGCAAACTTCGGGCGAGGCCCAGGTACATTTCGATAATATTACCAACAAACCAACTACTTTGTCGGGTTATGGCATTACCGATGCTGTAGCTTCAAATGCCCCCATAACTGCAGGAACCGGAACAAAGATTACTTATGACGAAAAAGGATTGGTTACTTCAGGAGAAAACCTGACGGCATCGGATATTCCCGACCTTTCGGGCACCTACCTGCCGATAGATGGTGGCACCATGACAGGAAATCTCAATGCGGATGGAACAGCAAATCTGGCCGGCTTTAATGCCGCTTTTACCGTTAATACAACAACTACATATACTTTAGCCGCCTCTGACAACGGCAAAGTAGTTGGCCTCTATAATGCATCGGCAATAACAGTATATGTGCCTGATGATTTGCCGGTAGGATTCAATTGCCTGATAATGCAAACGGGTGTTGGGAAAATAACTTTTACGGCCAGTGGAACTACTACTATAAAAAACAGATATAGTTTCACACGAACCTCAGGTCGCTATGCTATTGCTACTCTAATAAAAATTGGCGGTGTATCGTGTGTTGCGTCCGGTGATATGGAATAAAACCAGAAGCCATGAAATCATTACATATTTTCATATTTCTCGGATTATTCAGTGCAGCAACATATGCCCAGACGGTGACTTTACCCCCATATTACGGTGTTCAGAGCAGTACTTTCAAATGTGGGATTTCTACTGTTAAGGATTATGAGGGAAATGTATATAATACGGTTAAAATTGGCAACCAGTGCTGGCTGAAAGAAAATTTACGCTCCACCAAATATAACGATGGAGCTACCATACCCAATGTTACCGATGGTACAACCTGGGCAAATCTTACAACTCCCGCTTATTGCTGGTATGATAATAATTACGCAACTTATGGCTCTGTTTATGGAGCATTGTACAATTGGTACACAGTGGAAACAGAGAAGTTATGCCCTATTGGATGGCATGTGCCCAGCGATGCCGAATGGACAGAATTAACCGGTTTTCTTGGCGGGGAAAGCGTTGCCGGTGGTAAACTTAAAGAAACAGGAACAACACATTGGGTAAGTCCAAACACTGGAGCCACAAACGTTACTGGTTTTACAGCCCTGCCGGGTGGCTACCGTGGTGTTGAAGGTGTTTCTTATTATAATCTTATTGGTTACGCCGGTTGCTGGTGGTCTTGGCATCCCGTCTGGGCTTCCATCGGGGCCATGAACTATGATGAAAGCAGTGTTGCCCGTTTAAACTATATTGATTTCGGCTTGAAGAATGGGTATTCCGTCCGTTGCGTAAAAGATTAAACATGAAAAAGATTTTCTCAACATTCTTCTTATTAGTTTTGGGCATTATCTTGCAAGCACAAACAGTAACTTTACCTCCCTATTATGGCGTGCAACACAAGCCTGATTTTATATGTGGCATTTCAACAGTTACAGACTACCAGGGTAATGTTTACAACACAGTAAAAATCGGCGGCCAGTGCTGGCTTAAAGAAAATTTACGCTCCACCAAATATAACGATGGAACTAGCATACCCATTGTTACCGATGGTGCAACCTGGGCAAATCTTACAACTCCCGCTTATTGCTGGTATGATAATAATTACGCAACTTATGGCTCTGTTTATGGGGCATTGTACAATTGGTACACCGTGGATACAGAAAAGTTATGCCCTATTGGATGGCATGTGCCTAGCATTGATGAATGGGAACAGTTAACCGATTATTTGGGTGGCGATAGTGTCGCTGGAGGTAAACTTAAGGAAACTGGAAATACTCATTGGATAAGTCCAAATACAGGTGCAACCAATGAGTCTGGCTTCACTGCATTACCTGGAGGTTATCGTTACAGTAACAGTGGTATTTTTTTATATTTGGGTGAAGTATGCGCTTTTTGGTCAACATTTTACTTTAATGATGGATCATGGTGGTTTACTTATAGTTTTCATATGACAAACACTCATGAATATACAATTGATATATATTTTCATGAAAGAACAGTTGGTCAATCTGTTCGTTGCGTAAAAGATTAAACATGAAAAAAGCTGTCATAATATATTTATTGCTACTGCCTTGCATTATCTTACAAGCACAAACAGTAACCTTACCACCATATTACGGTGTTCAGAGCAGTACTTTTAAATGTGGGATTTCTACTGTTAAAGATTATGAGGGAAATGTATATAATACTGTTGAAATTGGCAACCAGTGCTGGCTGAAAGAAAATTTACGCTCCACCAAATATAACGATAGCACTAACATACCGAATGTTACCGATAATGGGTTGTGGCCTAATCTAATAACTCCTGCTTATTGCTGGTATAATAACGATTATGCTGCCTACGGCTCTGTATATGGAGCTTTGTACAATTGGCACACCGTGAATACAGGCAAATTATGCCCTATTGGATGGCATGTGCCAAGCAAAGCAGACTGGACGCAACTAAGTAATTATCTGGGTGGTGAAATTATTGCAGGTGGAAAACTTAAAGAAATAGGAACCACACATTGGTATAGCCCAAATACGGGAGCTACAAATGAAACCAACTTTACCGCCTTACCAGGGGGTGGTAGAATGTATGATTTTGGACAATTGCATGATTTGGGAAACTGGTGGTCTTCCAATCCTTTTGACAGTTACAATGCCGAGACAGTAGATTTACGTTCATACAACACCGAAATATTATTCGACCCTAACGATAAAAAAATAGGTTTTTCCGTCCGCTGTGTGAAGGATTAATTTAATTTTAACCTCATACATCCGCATAATTACATAACCTTAATCCTGTTTCCATTCAGACATGCTCTTCGTGCTGTTTTAAAGTCTGGAAATCATATACATTGGTATAAATAACCCCAAATCATATTTATTAAATTATTCCAAAAAATCAGTTAAAATTTAACAATTTATTGATGCTTTATTTTTTTATTTATCTTTGTGCCCATTTAAAACTCAAAAATAGTAAACATGAAAAAACACATCATCATTCTTGCCGCTTGTTTTCTGTTTTGCGGCGTGCTTTCTTCGTATGCACAATTTGACAAATTTAAACCAGGTACCGTAAAAACTCTTGAAAAACCCAAACCTAAAACCACAAAAACAGAAGAATCCGATAAAACAAAGACAGAGCAAAATAGTAAAGAACAGACCACCACTACAAATAATAAAGAACAGACTACTACCACAAAACCGGCTGCTACGGTGGACTTTAAAGAATTAGAAATTAAAAAAATGGAGTGGAACTCCCTCTTTGAAAGTTTGCAGCGTCAGGTAGACAAACTTACATTCGAAGAATACAAGGCCAAAAAAGACGAATACCTAAAATTCTATAGCGACTTCAGCGCTGCTTACAAAAAAGAAAATGGAAAAGAACATAGCGACACTTATACAACCAAGCTGATAGGGCAAATTGATGCGTTTTATACCGAAACGGTTTCTCCTGAAAAAATGGATAGTATCAAAGAAAAAGCTAAGAGAAGTTTCGATGATAAGGATTGGACCGTATATCCCAGCGACAGAATAAATGATATTGAGGTGGCTGAAAAAATGGTTGCCAGTGCAAAAATTTATCTGACCAGAACCGACCCGGCATTAGAAGAATTCGAAAAATCACTCATAGAACAAAAAGAAAAAATCAAAGCTTATGTCGCCGGCGGCGGATTAGAAAAACGGGATGCCGAAATAGAAAAAAAACTTATTGACGAAAGACATCTGGGTGTTGCCGGAATGACCGATGCCAGTGTTAACGCCACGGTAACTTCAAAAATCGATAAGGCCAAATACGGCGAACCCATCCGGGTTGTCATTACCAGCAATACCTGGGAAATTGAAAAAAACCAATATGGTGTTGCCAATCTGAAATTTGTAAGAATTGACATCGCTACAAAAAAATCTGACGGAAGCTGCTACTTTTTAAAAGGTTCGGTGGCTCAAAAACATGAAGGCGGCGGACAGTACGGCCCCAAATACCTTAACATCTTTTACACCGAAGGACAAATAAATTGTAATAACGTAAACAAATAGCTTCATATAAAGTTACGAAACCACACGTATAAAAATTACAGCAAATGATAAACAAAGAAAAATTGTAGATTTTATTCTTGATTATACAACAGGCATAGATCTGATCAATTGTGTCAATAATTCCATCGAAAACAATTTTTGCAAACCAGCCAATTATGATGAATATGGTTGCAAAATTGATTTTTTGACTGAAGAAAAATCAAGCGTGAAAGATAAAAAATCCCTGGATGAATGGCATATGCATCACCACAATAAATTCATTAAATCAAAAATCGATTCAGGCTCTCCAGCGGGTTTCAGTTTTCCTCCTCCGTATAATTTTATCGAAAAAGACGACATTCAAATCAATAATATCGGAGATAATACAGCAGAAATTGAAGTAAGCACCAGGTTCGGAAACTATGTTTTCAACGTTGAGGATGGCAGCAACGATAATAATGATTATGGAATGATTATCGAATCCATTTATATGAAACCTCAATGGGGTGGCAACCTGATAAAAATCCTCGGTTAAAACCTTTAAGTTCCACAATATTTTTTAATTTTTCTTTGGTGACAGAAGCCGGATATCGAAAGAAATCCGGCTTTTTTTACAGGCTCTTTTCAGCAGTTAAAAAAATTTTCTAAAAACTCTTCAGGCCGGCTTTTCGGCAGCTGTCTTTTTGTTTTTCAGTGCGTTTGTAATTGTGATGGTATAGTGCCGATTCCCAGTCGCCATACATGGCATTGGGCAATATTATAAAGCGCTTGCCAAATTCGTTTTGCAGGCTGTCCACTTTTTGCTCCCTGGCTAAGGTCGATTGTTTTTCGAAACCACTGACAAAATCCGATAA
Organism: Bacteroidales bacterium; assembly: GCA_018004645.1. Taxonomy (GTDB): domain Bacteria; phylum Bacteroidota; class Bacteroidia; order Bacteroidales; family CAIWKO01; genus CAIWKO01. The sequence goes on along the minus strand of JAGNBV010000092.1, from coordinate 4,342 downwards.
GTTATCGCCAATCAGCAGACTGATGTGGTATTTTTCGGCTATTTTCTGCCGGTACAACTCCTTGGTGGTTGAGGCTGTTTTTAGCATAAGGTGCTCATTGTCGGCAAATGGGAATCCTTTTTCTTTCAGGTTTCTCAGCGTCCCTTCGTATTGATCCTGCGTGCGGTTCGAAACATAAAACACTTCCCCTCCATTGGCGGCAACATACTTCAAAAAGTCTATAGTTCCCGGCAAGGCATCGGCGACACCCTTGATGCACCATTCGTCCCAGTGCAGCGGAAACGAAAACTGTTCAAGAATACATTTGGCCTGGTAAGGACTGTTGTCGAGCATGGTTTCATCAATATCAACTACAACAGCTCTTTTTTTCACTACCGCGGCGTTGGCTAAATCCTGCTCAAACATCAGGCGGGCCAAGCGGAACGACTGATAATACAGGGCTTTTATTTCAGCGGACTGCTGGTGGTACAAAACCGCCATTTCCATATAATCATTATTCCCCGAAAAATTCGTCGTGGTGGCTTTTTCAGCATTTTTACATGCCGGGAAAGCAGCTATCAGTAGTATGATAAAAAAGAAAGTCGATTTTTTCATTTTTGTTTGAATTTAATAATACGCTTTGATGGAAAAACTACGAATCAAATTATCGATAAAAATAGTAGTTATAATAACAAAAAATCCATTTTTTTCCATTTTTTGGTGTGTAAACTACACACCATGAACTATTGTCCTTTTTTAATGAGCTCAACGCGTTTTTCTCCTCTGTAATCGGGTATTTTCTTTAGGTTTTTCAAATAATCTATTATCCCTTCTGCGGTAGTTCTGAACAACCCTTGTCCGTTGTCTTTGTGCTCGTAACGGTACACCGATGCCATATAGTTATTCATGACCACCGTGTAGGTCTTGTCCATTTCCAGCGGTTTGCCGTCGTTGGTAAAAAACTGCACGTCGGCCAGGGCGCCGGTTTCGGTAAGCAGGTATTTTGTTTTTATCCCTGAAGGATAAATGGCGCTGCTGTCGTCGATGGTGAAGGCGGCCAGATGCAGTGCCTTCAGTTCGTGTCCTGTGAGTTTGAAAAAAACCATTTCGTTGCCAAAAGGATCCATGGTGTACACATCCATCACGCTGACACTGCCTTTGTCCAGATGGTCGATACGCACGCCGCCGGGATTGGCCAGTGCTATTTCGGCGCCCGAGGCCGCCCGTATGCCGTCCACCATCAGGAAGCCTACTTCTTCGTACGAAGTAAAATCTGCAGTGGCTTCGGCAATGGTTTCTTTTAGCTGTGGATTATTTCCAAACTGATTAACCATTGCTCGAATATCCGGGCGTTCTTTGCCATTTTTGCCTACAGTCAGCAGTTGCATGCTTTTAGTTTCCACCTGATTATCTTTTAGTGTGAGTTTTATCATCGTGGCAAATTTTAGTTTGCGTTCCGCCTGCGTAATCAGCACGCCATTGTGCAGTTGTTCTTTATCAACGCGCGTATGCGAATGACCGCCAATAATCAGGTCGGCGCTTCCGGCAGGCAATTGGTTGGCTAGTGCCACATCCTCTTCAAAGCCCATGTGATTGAGGAAAACAAAAACCTGCGAACTGTCGGCCAGATAAAGAGTTTCTTTGGCGACAACATAAGGGTCTCTGAAACTAAACTCTTTAACATTATCAGGATGACAGTCGGGGATGCCGCCTTCGTTGATATTCAACAGTGAAACAAAAGCTACGCGAACACCATTTTTTGCTCTTATCACGGCATACGGTTTAATGCGGTATGCACCACCTTCGGGCAGTACGGTATTGGTGGCGACAAAACTAAAAGTTGCCTTTTGGGTGTTTTTTGCAAACCCCTGCGGCTTGGAATCGAACTCGTGGTTTCCTACTGCCGAGATGTCAAATTTTACGGCATTCATAAGCGATATCATGGGCATCCCTTTTTCGTGGTACTGGTCGTTTACGGGGTTTCCTGTCTGGTTGTCACCGGCCGACACCAGCAGCATGTTGGGATAGATCGCCCTGAGACTGTCCACCATGAATGCAAAGCGCGGAAAATTGTCCATGGCCGCATGCATATCGTTTACGGCAAGTATTTCCAGAGTTTTTGTTTCGGGGAGGGCTTTCGGCGCCTCGCGCACGGGGCGACAGCCAACAACAATGATAAAAAGCGCTATAGGAACAAGCTGCACAATTTTTCGACAGAAAACTAATGGTTTCATAAGGTTATTTTTTTGTTTTTAAGTACAGTTGATTGCCTTCGGACAAGCTGCCGTCGGGGGCTACATAATTTCCATGACGGTCGGTAACCGCCGGAAAAATTTCAGGAAATTTTTTCTTATGCAGGACATAATATCTTCGTAAAGCGTCGGCTACGGTTGCCCCGCCAAACAGTTCGAGATCGGTTCTGTTGATGCGTATTCTCATCGTCAGCAAATTGTTTGCAAGATACTGATTTTGCATTTATGCCAAATAGAAATTAAAAATATGCATGGATTTTATGGTATAATGCCGATGATTAAAATAAATAGTGCAAACGAGTGATGCGAAGTTTGGACTATATTATTTTTCCAATCGGTATTATTTATTATCGATAGGATCATATTTTTATGAGTCAGTTGCAAATGCATGTCATCCATTGTTGGAAGCAGCAAAAAAAAAATCCAGGTGGTTATTGCCTGGATTTTTTTTGTGATAGAGAATACTCTTTTAGTATTGCATTTGCGATTTCATCACGTAAGTCTTATACCTCCACCTGGCGTTTTCTTCAGCCGCTTTAAACAGGGCCTCTGCTTCTTCGGGGAAGGTGCTTTTCAAAGAGGTATAGCGGACTTCTCCTGCCAGGAAATTCTGGAATTCTTCCCATTTTGGCTCTTTCGAGTCGAGTGTGAAAGGATTTTTTCCTTCGTTTTCCAACATGGGGTTGTAGCGGTACAGGTGCCAATATCCTGCTTCTACAGCACGTTCGGCTTCCTGCTGGGATTTTCCCATGCCGGCACGCAGTCCGTGGTTGATACAGGGAGCATAGGCAATAATCAACGAAGGTCCGGGATAGGCTTCTGCTTCTTTTATGGCTTTGAAATACTGCGCATAGCTTGCTCCGATAGCCACCTGGGCAACATATACATACCCATAAGACATTGCCATCATGCCTAAATCTTTTTTGCGGATGCGTTTACCTGCCGCGGCAAATTTTGCCACTGCGGCAATAGGTGTTGATTTAGAGGCCTGTCCGCCTGTATTGGAATATACTTCGGTATCGAGAACAAGCACATTTACATCTTCGCCTGACGCCAGCACATGGTCAAGTCCGCCGTAACCGATATCATAAGCCCAGCCGTCGCCGCCGAATATCCAGATAGATTTTTTTACCAGGTAATCTTTCAGTTCAACAATTTGTTTTGCCAGCGGATGTTCCGATTTTTCAACCAGGGCCAACACTTTTTCGGATGCTGTTTTTGAGGCTTCTGCGTTGTTCATGCCTTCGAGCCATGCCTTGAAAGCGTCTTTTATTTCAGCGGACAAATCAGAATCCATACCGGTTTTCATCAGTCTTTGTATACGTTGACGCATTTTTCTCACACCGCTTTCGATGCCATAACCATATTCAGCATTATCTTCAAACAGCGAGTTGCCCCAGGCAACACCCTTGCCCGATTTTGCCATGGAATAAGGTGTGGAAGGTGCCGATCCGCCATAGATGGAAGAACAACCGGTAGCATTCGCCACGATCATTCTTTCGCCGAAGAGTTGGGTGACCAATTTAATGTATGGAGTTTCACCACAACCGGCGCAGGCGCCCGAAAATTCAAACAATGGCTGAGCAAACTGGCTGTTTTTAAATATCTTGAAGATGTCAACACTGGACGATTTGTAACCCACTTTGTTATCCATATAGGTGAAGCGTTCAATTTCTGCCTGCTGCGTACCGAGGGGTTTCATCACAAGGGCTTTGGTTTTGGCAGGACAAACATCGGCGCAGTTTTCGCATCCGGTACAATCCAGAACACTTACCTGCATACGGAACTGCAGGCCTTCCAACTCTTTACCAACGGCTTTTAATGTTTTGGTGCCGGCAGGTGCATTTTTCACATCCTCGTCGTTGAGCAGGAACGGACGGATAGCAGCGTGAGGGCAAACAAAAGCGCACTGGTTGCACTGTATGCAGTTTTCGGGTACCCATTCGGGAACATTTACGGCGATACCTCTTTTTTCGAAGCGGGTAGTGCCTGAGGGGAAAGTGCCGTCTTCTCTGCCCAGGAAAGCGCTCACCGGCAGGTCATCGCCTTTTTGTGCGTTGATGGGATTGAAGACATTTTTAATGAAATCCGGCAGGTCGTTATTTTTTTTG
>JAGNBV010000091.1 GCA_018004645.1 Bacteroidales bacterium | reverse complement strand
TGTTCGAATATTCTGCTAAATGGGATCCTGTGCCTACTATGTTGTGCCAGGACCATGAAAAAATCATCAAAGCCTTTATGGGACAAAGTACTGCTTTTAATAAAAAATTTATAAAATCAGGAGTGTTAATAATGGGCGAAAACAAGTCGGCCGACGAGGCGCGTTACATTCATGGAGAATACGGCAAAGGCATGTGGACATTTTTGGGCGGGCACGATCCCGAAGATTACCAGCATTTTGTTTACGACCCGCCTACCAAACTGGAACTTTATCCCAATTCGCCCGGATATCGCCTGATTTTAAATAATGTGTTATTCCCTGCCGCCAAAAAGAAAAAGCAGAAGACCTGACAAGCAGGTTTCGGGTTAAAAAGTGATGGTCTGAAATTTATTATCCACACAAAGCACTGCCTGATTAAGACAACTGTCAGGATAGGTGAGCGTGGTGATGGAATGTCCGGGTGAATTTATTTCAGTTTTTCCGCTTCCTATCCAATAGCAAAAATTGGCAAATTGCAGTGCGTCCACTATGGTAACCCGGAAGGAAATTCCCTCAGCAACATCAATGCTGGATTCATAGGAAGCGTTTCCGCCATAAATAAAAAGGTCATCTGTAATATTGGCAGGAGTGGTATGGCCCTGTACCCATTGGCAGTAGTGCATTGCCGACCACTGCCCGGAAGGATTCACTGAGGCAGATACTAAATATGTGGAATCCGTGAACGAAAAATTTTCAGTATCCGTTATGTTGATGTGTTTGAATCCACTGACAACAGCTGATGCCACCGTGTAATTGTTGAACGTAACATTAAATTCGGCATTGAGAGGCCATGCAGGGCCCGGTATTTCAATTGTCAGTTCGCCTGCACGGCTGACACCGTCGGCACATTGGCATCCTCCCGCCGGAAATGTCATATGCAGGGTTTTTGGCCATGACAAAGTATCGGCTGAATTCAGATTACAGGTAATACAGGGGTCATTAAGCCTAAAATTGTTTGAATCATTGGGGTGATACAGGCTGTCGTTCACTGCGATTACACTATAAATAAGCGTTTTAAATATGTCGTTGGAAACGGTTTCAAAAGTATTTGAAATGATGGCTTGCTGCACACTATCCTGTTCGCCGGAAGTATCTTTTTGACATGAACTCAATCCTGTGAAAACCGCGACAATTAAAACCGGCACGAAAAATGTCTTTTTCATTTTTCTTTTTTTACATAAGTTAAAAATGTATAATTCAGGCCGTTGTCGGGGTCGGATTGTCTTTCGCTTTCTTCAGTAAGTTTCCATTCTTTGTCAGAAATAACCGGGAAAAAAGTATCGGCTTCCAGCATTGTATGTACCTTGGTGATGTAGAGGGTTTGGGCTATCCCGAAAAACTGCCTGTAAATGCTGGCTCCGCCCATAATGAAGTTCTCAGCATGCTCGTCCATTTTTTCTATGGCTTCATGTATAGAATAAACGGTTTCGCAGCCTTCAAAGGTTTCGTTTGGGTCATCGGTAATGATAATGTTCTTTCTTTTGGGCAGAGGCCTGAAAGGCAGGGATAGGTATGTGTTTTTGCCCATTACCACGGTGTGTCCTGAGGTGATTTTTTTGAAACGTTTCAGGTCTTCGGAGATGTGCCATAACAATTGATTGTTTTTGCCAATTCCATAATCTTCGGCGATGGCGACAATGATGGATATTTGTTTGTTCTCTGTCATCTTAGTATAAATTAAACGGATACGGCTGCTTTGATGTGGGGATGCGGGTCGTAGCCCTGCAGTTCGAAATCATCGAAATGAAAACCAAAAATATCTTTCACGTCAGGATTGATATTCATCACGGGCAGGTGGCGCGGCTCCCGTGTAAGTTGCAGCCTGGCCTGGTCGAGGTGGTTGTTATACAAGTGCGCATCACCGAAAGTGTGCACAAAGTCGCCCGGTTTCAGTTGACAAACCTGTGCCACCATCATGGTGAGCAGGGCATAGGAGGCAATATTGAAGGGAACACCCAGAAAGATATCTGCACTACGCTGGTATAACTGACAGGATAGTTTTCCTTCGGCTACATAAAACTGAAACAATACATGGCAGGGTGGAAGCGCCATTTTTTCTATTTCGCCTATGTTCCATGCGCTGACGATAAGCCTGCGTGAATCGGGATTGGTTTTTATGTTTTGTATCAATTGTGAAATCTGGTCGATGGCCTGGCCATTTGAAGTTTGCCACGAACGCCATTGTTTCCCGTATACCGGCCCCAGGTCGCCGTTTTCGTTTGCCCATTCATCCCAGATGGAAACGTTGTTATCTTTCAGGTATTTGATATTGGTGTCGCCTTGAAGAAACCAGAGTAATTCATGTATTATTGACCGCAGATGTAACTTTTTGGTAGTCAATAAAGGGAACCCTTCATTCAGGTCGAATCGCATCTGATAACCAAATACGCTGATGGTGCCTGTGCCTGTCCGGTCGGATTTTGCGGTTCCCTGTTGCAGAACATGATCGAGAAGTTCTAAGTATTGTTTCATTGAAAATTGGTTGATAAAAAAAACAAAGTTATTTTTTTTAATGAAATAGTTTTCAAAATGTGGATAAAAAAACCCGGCCAATCAATTTTTGAGGAGTTGCAAAAGATTATTTTTTTGTAAATAACTCTACTTTCGTAATTCAGATAAAAAAACAGAAAAACTTTGGCAGTTATTGATAGGTTGTTTATTGTTACCACTACTAAGGCTCGTGTGTTGCCGTTCAGGGCAAGTACTTATTAATGTAACTTTTTTTTCGGAAAAAAAGTTACCAAAAAACCTTGTCAAAACGTATGCTTCCGCCCGCTCTCATCAGGCCGGGAAAAGCATGCAAAGGAGTGCCCGAAATGGCCATTAAAGGACAAAAAAGTTTGCCTGGTTTGAAAGGAAGGAAAAAGTTGTATCTGTTTATTAGCGGATGGTGCAGGCCATTTCAGACAAACAGCCCGTTTAGGCGGGCTGCCTTTGCTGATTTTCACCGTCCTGTTGATTCACCCCGGCGCCGGCCGCCGTTTTGACCAGGCCAACGCGCCGCTAATAGCATGCATTTGTGCTATGTGCAAACAATTAATCGGCCAGTAATTATGAAAACTCTTTATTAAAAGGAGGAGCAAACATAGTTTTTTTAATGAAATAGTTTTCAAAATGTGGATAAAAAAAACCGGCAGGTATTTACCGCCGGTTTTTTATAACAACAATCAAAACAAAATTATGGCAAAGAATTCAGGTATTGTATCTGCGCGGCAGAAAGTGCTAATCCGAGGTCGGTAACATCCCAGACAATCTGTTGAATATTGTATTCTTCTCCAAAGGGATATTGTTTGGGGGCCATGATGGTGGTGATCTGGTTTAGTTGCGGGTTGTTGGTGATGGGCCCAATATAATATACGGCATTGTAATTGCTTGCCGCGAGGGTGGCGTTCAGGCAGTAAGCTTTGATATGAGCAAATGCCGTATCTAAAGCAGGTACGGGAATGGTGATAGATTGCATGATATATCCTTTCTGATAATGGCCAATATGTTCATGCAGGTCGGACGAATCCACAAAAATCAATCCTCCCGGGATGGTAACAGAAGACGGGGTGGGCAAGGCATTGAAAAACTTAATGTATAAATTTACATAGGTGCCGGTTCCGTAATCAACCCAAGCTTTGTCCTCAGCCAATACAGGGAAAGGTCCGTTGTATTTCTGTTTATCAACCTGGTAGCTTTTACCCTGTATGCCGCCCCTGATTTCGCCGATAATGAGAATATTGGCAGGCAGCGTAAACTCGGTGCCGGTGGGATATCCCGGCGTGGTACCCAGCCCTGCCATAAATTGGTCGGTGGTGGGGCTGTAAGGGCCATTGCCAGTGGGGATGATATCCAGGTCATGGTTGCTTTTTTTGCAGGCGCTGAACATCATTAACGATGCGGCCAGGGCAATAAATAAAAGTTTGGTGTTTGTTTTCATGGGATAAATTTTTTGCTGATTACATATTTAAAATAAAATACTGTAAAATGTGCTGAACATCGTTGCTGATATTGTGTTGGACTTCGTTGTGGAAGGTGGTGTAATATATAACGCCGCCGTAGCCCACGCTTTCGCATGATCCGACGAAGTCACCATGGGCAAGATGTGCGGGCAGTGCATTGACCGAAATCGTTATGGTGTGTGCATTAGCAGGGTTTCCCGGTGGGATGTGGCAAATAGTAACCCATCCCTGGTCGAGCATCCGTTGTATGGATTTATTGGGAGAAGGAGCAGGATAGATGCGGGCGGCTAAAGGTCCGTATGTATTATTATCCTGTATCAGAATTTCCCAGGGGATGTCAATAAGCTCAATAACTTCCCAGGCTCCGAGATCATATTCAATATTAATGGTGTTGATTCCAAGGTAGTCGATAAGGTCTTGTGCGACAATTTGCGCATTGTTTACCATGGTGGCTGGGCCTGACTTAGTTGTGCATAAGGTGCTGTCTGCGATAAATCCGCCAGGCAACCCGTTAGGGCAGGTAGCTTTTATTCCGTAAGGTTCGTGTGCATGGCCGGTACTTTTATAATTGCCGTCTCCGGTGAGGTATTCCACAGCCCAGTCGGATGCATACAGGCTGCCGCCGTTTTGAACATAGGTGAGCAGGTTTTGGTATTTGATTGAATCCATGACACCCTGCTTGCCGCAATTCAGAAAGATAGCGCCGAAGGTTTCAAGAAGGGACAGGTTACTCAGGTCGCTGACAAAAATTTCGTGCACACTGTATCCTAATGAATCCTGGATGAGAACCTGGATGTTGTCGTATAAGCCGTGGATATAGGCAAGACTGTCAGCCTGCAACAGCTTGAGTGTTCCTGAAGGCACGGTGGTGGTTTGGTTTTCAGCAATGCTGACAGGGTACTGTGCTCTGAAAATGTTTCCTCCTCCGGTTTGGATGTTTAACACTTGTTCACCGATGGGGGCTTGCAGGGTAAAGCTGCCGTCCAGCGTCGATTTAGTAATGTAAATTTCTCCGTCGGCATCAACAAAAATCGAGGCATTGGGGATGGGAGTCGTGCCATTTTTGGCAATCACTTTTCCGGTTACATAGCCTGTTTTGACCGTAGCCGGCGGATCGTCGGTATTGTCTTTTTTACAGGAAGAAAAAATGAAAACAAAAACGGCAATAAAAATTGCGAGGCAGGATAGATTTTTTTTCATAAGAATGTGGATTTGTATATAAACAAGAACGTTTTATTTCAAAAAAGCTTTGTAAATATACAAAATAAATCCAGGGAAGTCAACAGAAATCCCTTTTTTATCATGAAAAAGTTTTCATCAAGCCCCGCAGTTCGTATTTGTTTATTTGTATTCTGCGGGTATTATTTCTCCATTTAGCAGCATAAGTCCGTTCAGGGCGAGGGCGCGCATTTCATCTTCGCCGGGATATACATCTACAGAAGAAATTTTATTAACTTTTTCTTTGATCAGGCCGACGAAATTTTTGTCGTAAGCCATGCCTCCGGTGATGACAATAGAGTCCACTTCCGATTCAAGCACTACCGACATGGCACCTATTTCTTTGGCTATCTGGTAGGCCATAGCTTTTTGGATAAAAATGGCTTTTTCATCTCCGGCCGTTACCCTTTGCTCTACTTCATAGGCGCTGTTAGTTCCGAGGTAGGCGACATAGCCCCCTTTGCCGGTGATCATTTTCAGTATTTCTTTTTGGGTATATTTTCCGCTGAAGCATAGTTTTACCAATGCTCCTACAGGCAATGTGCCGCTGCGTTCCGGTGAAAAAGGCCCTTCGCCGTCGAGGGCTTGATTTACATCTATTACCTTGCCTTTGCGGTGAGCGCCTACGCTGATGCCGCCACCCAGATGCACCACAATCAGGTTCAGGTCTTCGTATTTTTTACCGATGGCCTGAGCGTGCATACGTCCGATGGCTTTTTGGTTCAGCGCATGAAATATAGAAATGCGTTCAAATTCGGGGTGGCCGCTAATTCTGGCAACATCTTCCAGTTCATCAACCACTACCGGGTCGGCAATATACGCTTTGGCGCCCGGAATCATCTTTGCCAGGTCATCAGCAATGAGGCCGCCAAGATTGCTGGCATGTTGTCCCAGCACACCCACCCTGAGGTCGGCTTTCATGGCTTCGTTCACTCCATAAACACCCGAAGGTATTGGTTTTACTAATCCGCCCCTGCCGATGATTATTTCGATGGAAGACAAGGCGATACCGGCTTTTTCCAATTCTTTTACGATGATGTTTTTTCGGTATTCATACTGGTCGGAAATTCTGTCGAATTTGTCGATTTCTTCTGACGGATGTTTGATATTGGTGGTGAATACAAGGTCGTTGGATTTAAAAACGGCTATTTTGGTGGAGGTGGAGCCGGGGTTGATAGCGAGGATGTTTCTTTTTCCCATTTTATATAAATTTCTGTAAAAAAATAATAACTATTTTGCCAGGCAGGCTGCCAGTGCTATGGAGTACAGTTTGGTTTTTTCGCTGTCGCCACGCGAGGTAAGTACGGCAGGCACTTTAGCGCCGAACACTACGGCTCCGAGTTCGCCGCCGGCCAGTTTGGTGTTGGTTTTGAAGAACACATTGCCGGATTCTATGTTCGGGAAAAGTATGCAGTCGGTATCGCCATGAATGGGGCTGTTGAGTTTTTTTATTTCGCAGCTTTCTTTGTCAACGGCTACGTCCAGGGCCAGCGGCCCGTCCACGATGGCGCCTTTGATTTGTCCGCGGTCGGCCATTTTGGCTATGATGGCGGCATCCACACAGGCAGGCATACCGGCCGACATTTGTTCGGTGGCGGCGAGGATGGCGATTTTGGGTTTTTCAATACCCAGTGCATGTGCCGTTTTGATGAGGTAATTGGTCATCACTATTTTTTGTTTCAGGTCGGGCAGCGGGATGATAGCTACATCGGCCACGATAAGCAATTTGGGATACTGCGGGGTTTCTATTACGGTAACATGGCTGAGTACGGCATTGGGATTTGACATCAGGCCTTTTTCCTTATTCAGGATAGCCCGCATGTATTTATCCGAGCTCACCAGGCCTTTCATCAGGATATGTCCTTTGCCTTCGTTGATGAGTGCAACGGCTTTTTCTGCGGCTTTTATTTCGTCGGCTTCCTGAACGATGGTGAATTTACCGGGGTTGATGTTCATCTCGCTGCACACTTTATTAATAGTGTCGGTATCTCCAACCAGGGTGGCTTCGATGAGTCCCATATCTACAGCCTGACTGACGGCTCCGATGGTATGTGAATCGTTGGCATAGGCAGCTACTAGTTGTTTTTTTTCTTTGCTTTTCAGCAGATCGAACATTTGTTCCAGTTTTGTAATAGGCATAATTATTCTCCTTTAGGTTTTTATTGATTTATAAATTTATTTTGAATAGAATTCTATCATTTTTTCAATGGCACGTGTACACACCGGGCAGAAATTGTCCACCGAAATTGATTTCATGGTGCAGTCGTACGCCGGGCGATACACTCCCTTGGTTACATAGCCGCCGCCTTCAAAAACGCCCACTTTGCCTTTGTTTTTTGGATCGTTGGGGGTAGGTACGGGGGTGTCTTTTTCGATGAGATTTTTCCATTTGGAATCAAAATTTACCAGGGTGGTCAGGTTGGGATCGGGGGGTTCCACATCAAGAGGATAAAAATCGTTGTACGAGGTCTCGGAATCGTAGTATTCGTCGCCGAGGCCGGCAAATGAATGGCCAAACTCGTGGGTGAAGATATATTCAGCGTAAGGGTTTTTGTTTACGCTGACGGCGTAATGATTGTATATGGCACCGCCGCCGTATTTATCGGAGTTGGCAATAATATATATCTGGTCGTAGGGTGCGTTGGAAGCCACATCGCGCAGGTCTTTGTTGTCGGAAGTCATCAGGTATCTTTCCGTGTCGAAGGTATAAAAGCTTGAGCCGACCAGGGTGTTTTTCCAGATACCTTTGCCCGGGATGTCGGTACCCGATTCTTTGGATGGCGCTTTGATAGCCCAGATGTTGAATTTGTCTTTGTTTTGCTTATAAGGCCGGGCATTAAACAGGTATTCTGCAAATTTTTCGGCATCGCGGATAAACAGGTCCATTTCTTTTTCGGTGTATCCTTCGGGTATTACAACAATATCAACCTTAACTGCAGGGTTGCCGGAGTTGAGAATGTCTATTTTGGGGTAGGCCTGCCGCCGTTCCTTGTTGATAAAATAGTTTTTCGGATTGATGGCGTATTCAAATTTTTTTTCGAAGATGCCTTTTTTGTTCCTTGTATAGAATTCGCATTTGACGGGCTTTTTCGGAAAGGGCATGGTTACCGTTTCGGAAAATGATTTGAATGTGGTTTTTGCTTCATCGGTGGTTTGCCATTCAGAAAACAATGTGTTATAGGTGTAGGAGTATATTAGCGTATTACTTTCTTTATCGTACACCAGAAATTTATACTTTCCGTAATTGAAAATGTCGATCAGGTTGACTTTGGAGCCTCCCCAGTAAGGTTCTTCTATCAGTTCGTCGATGGAGTAGATGTCTGTCACATTGTTCCCTGTATGGAAATAATCAATACGCAGGGTTTTGTTTTCAAAATAGTCGTCGAAAGCGGCCTGGAGACTAAAACTCCACAACAACAAAACGATGAAAATGGTTTTTTTCATAGTTGAATTTTTAAAATTATCCGTGAAAATAGTATTTTTTTGAGATACGGAATGTATTCATTAGAATTTTTGGTTTTCATCAATTTTGCTGCTGATATCCTGACAAAAAGCCAACTAAAACAAAAACAGGTTTTTAAGTATTAATTATGTCTGATTTTAAGCGAAAATTCTTTGGGTCAACTCTTCAAAATTTTCAGGTTATAACGATACCGTATCTGTACTAGTTCAAAGTGCATTAGCACTTGGGAATCAAGCACCTACCTGCGAAGGGTAGAGACGGTTTATCGGCCGGGCTTTTGATGAAGTTTTTAGAGGTGCCCGGGTGTCTGTTTTGCTAGTCGCAGATTACCATTGAAAAATTTGTAAGAATTTTTCCGGTTAATGAATGACCATAATTTTCTGGTTTTTCAAAAAATCTCCTGAATGAATGCTTAGAAAATATGTGCCTGCAGGCAACGAGCTGATGTCAAGGCGCAGCATCCTTGTATCGAGGTTTTTTTCTGAGATATATTTTACCTGTTTTCCCGTCAGATCAGTAAGCAAAACGGTTGTTTCGGCATCTCCGGTGTTTTGCATCTGCACAAAAAGGAAATCAGTGGCCGGGTTGGGGAATACTATGGCTTTTGTCAGGTCGTAGTTTTCGATGGTGGTGGCAGTTCCATTGATATAAAATCTGTGCGGGTCGGGCTGGCCGATTAAAGGGTGATTCACATTTCGCGGCGATTGGTCGGCTGCGTGGATATAATATAAAATGGTGTCGCCGGCCATTTGTTGCGGTATGTTTGCGGTCCAGATGTTTCCGGCGGTATTGGTCATATTGATTTTTGTCCAGGCCCCCCAGGATCCGTGATATACCTTGTATTTAAGGTAAACGGAATCGGCAATGATACTGCTGCCACTCACTGCATAAATGCCGGCTGTAACCGGATACTGCGACTGTACGGTTTTTTCGCCAAGCAGCGGCATATGGTTGATGTACAGCATGCCTTTATCTGCAATCTCGTGTGCGCGGCAATGTAAGGCATCTGTCGATTGCCATGGGGCTGAAGAGAGTTGTGTAAAGCCAAGTATTTCATAACCCGGCATGGCATCCTGATAAACTGCCAGAGCTGCATTATCATAAGAAGCACTGGTTCCGCCTTTAACAGGTACAAGTACTTTATTATTCAGTATAATGGAGTTGGTATAGGGTTGACCATTTGGCTCATAAACCCTGTACACTTGGTAATGATTTCCATACGAAGATATTTCATTCGCCCAATAAGCCGCCATGGCTTCGTATTCGGTATATTGTGCATTGTTTGTGGGTACTGAAGCGATTAATATTTTATCGACATCAAGGAATTTTCCCCAGCAATCAACATGTTTAATATAATCGTTTAAAGGGTCAGTTGTTATGTAATTGTTGACAATACCCATATATTGTTTGAACGCTGTGTCAATTTGTGCATGTGTCAGTGAGTTCTCATCTAAAACGAGATCTGTCATGACTGCCACACCCATCCCGTCGCACATATAATTGCCCCCGGTATGCATAACATTCATCCCGTAAAGAGGTTCGGTGAGGTAAGTGGACATGACGACAGGGACATTGTCGTCGTTCGGTCTGGAGGGGCGATTATATGGGAAATCAATTATTGCCACGGTATTATTGTTAGTCATGATAAACCAGGGGCTGAAATCTCTGGCCCAATAAGAATCAAGGGGGGCAATAATAAAACTGCAGTTTGATAAGTTTACAGCATTATTGGTATAATTATTTGTCACCGTGGTTTGATGTGCTGATGATTCTACCATAGTGATCACCTTATAGGTTTCAGACATTTCGGCAATCAATGAATATGGAATGCCGAAAGTCGGTTGCCCCCCATAACTGTATGCGCAGACAAGAACAGCCTGTGCCGGCTCCCATTCGGCTATGGCTCGTACAGTGCCTGTTGGCGGAGCAGTGGCGGTAAACGCTTTTCCCGCAATTTTAGGTACATAAAGCTCCGAAGAATCAAGCATGTGATACCTGGCCTGAAACTCATAGGGGGCAGAACTGCCAGCGTGCTGTGCATAAGACCAACTAATCAGCAGGCTAACTGCAAAAAGGGATAATATGACTTTCTTCATGGATTTTTTATAGATTTTCATACAAATATAAAAAATTACAGGGACATGATAATTTGCCGGCATTTTTTTTACTCCCGAATGACAAATTAACTGACCTATTCATAAATGAACGAAGTAAAATTTGTGGATGTGTGCGGACGTTGCACGAAGCAGGTCATTTTATACCAAATACTTATTGGGGCTGTTTCAAAAGCATTAAATATATGTTACAGCAGGGAAGCCGACCGGCGGTTAGTTGTAAAAATTCTCTCATTTACAAGCCACGCTTCGACAATTCCGATGGATCGGAATGCTACGAATAACAACAATAATGTAATTTGTTGCAGTACAGTCATTTCGGTCAGACAGAGCCGTTGCTCTGAACAAAAATGTATTTTTTGAAAAAACTTATTGAACAACGAGTCGAAGTCGACCGAAATAATTATTCGATAAAATTCTTCAACAATCAGGCCCCATTTCGACACGTCCCGAAAGGCCCTATACCTATGGCCATAAAGATTTACATTATCGGGACGGCTACCAATGAACATCTTTATGCTTTTCACTGTATATCAATTACTTGTAAATTTAATTCTGCTGCTTTTTTTTGCATGAATTTTATAAGTTGACTCCTGTATTTCTCTTCATATT
>JAGNBV010000090.1 GCA_018004645.1 Bacteroidales bacterium | reverse complement strand
GCCTTAATACTTACCAACTGGGAAACTTTTTATAAAAATGTCGGCCTGCTGATATTCGCCCTTATCGTTTTCTGGGGAAGAAATATTATCAAAAACCGGTTCCCTAATGTAACTCAATACGGAATCATGTTTATCGGTTTTGCCGTCATACTATGGATTTCGGTGTATTGTTACCGCCACCTGCCCCTGCTTGATTTTATGCCATGGAAGGTCGGAAACAGAATTTCTGAGAAAGTGGTTGATACTCCTGAAATTGCTGATACTAAACTCGTGTATAAACACAAAGAAACCGGCGAAATTAAAAAATGGACATCCAAAACACTTCCTTATAAGGATACGGCTTACTTTAAACAATTTGAATTTGTTGACCAGGAGAAAACGGTCATTCAGGAATTCAAACCAGCGCCCATACACGACTTTATGGTTGACGATGTGAATAAAGTCAATCATAACGCTGATATCATCGGCAACCCCAACTACCAGTTCCTGCTCATCAGCCATGATCTTTCAAAAGCCGAAAAATCCGTATTCCCGGTACTGAACGTCTTTTTCGAACAATGCACTAAAGACTCCATAGCTTTTGCTGCCCTGTGCGGGTCGGATTTCGAAACAATAAAAAACTTCCGCAACGAGATAAAAGCCGCTTATGAGTTTTATACCGTGGATGAAACAGCCCTGAAAAGCGTGGTGCGTTCCAATCCTGGCCTTGTACTTCTTAAAAACGGACTGGTGCTCGAGAAATGGGCATGGCGCGACATACCCAATTTCAAAGAATTTAAAGACCAACTGCCCGGCTACGAAAAACTGATTGAAAAATCTGCTGCCGGCAAAACAGGAAAATAAGCCGCCATGGTCCGCTATATTACCAAACGCTTGTTCTATGGGGTACTGGTACTATTCGGCGTTATTACCATCGTATTCATTTTATTTAATGTGCTCCCTGCTGATCCGGCGCGTATGATGCTGGGCCAGCGTGCCGACAGCGCCTCGGTGGAAGCCATCAACAGGGACCTGGGCCGCGACAAGCCCTTGCCGGTTCAATACCTCAACTACCTCAACGACTTGTCGCCCATTTCAGTGCACAATGTTGCCGATAAAAACAGTTTTTTTTACCTCGACAATACAAAATACCAGCCCTACAAACGCTTGTTCAATATCTCGTCTGACAAAGCGATCGTATTGAAATCGCCTTACCTGCGCCGCTCATACCAAAGCAAGGCAAAAGTCTCCGAAATCCTCATGCAGGCCTTTCCTCTCACAGCACTGCTGGCAGTGGTTTCCATACTTTTTGCCGCCATAGTGGGCATAATTACGGGGATTATCTGTGCAATAAAAAAAGATTCGTGGTTCGACCGGCTTGCCATGTTTTTCTCGGTTATCGGCATGTCGGTGCCTTCGTTCTTTGCCGCTATCCTCATTGCCTGGCTGTTTGCCTTTGTGCTGGGCGAGTTTACCGGGCTGAATATGATCGGCAGCCTCTATACCATCGATGACTTTGGCGAAGGCATTCGCCTCGACCTGAAAAACATTATACTTCCGGCCTTTACCCTTGGCATCAGGCCGCTGGCAGTCATCATCGAACTCACACGCAGTTCGATGCTGGAAGTGCTCTCGCAGGATTATATACGTACCGCCAAAGCCAAAGGTCTGTCGTTTTTTATGGTAATAAAACGCCATGCCCTTAAAAATGTGATGAATCCTGTGGTAACAGCTATTTCGGGATGGTTTGCCTCGCTGATGGCAGGAGCCGTCTTTGTTGAATATGTGTTCGACTGGAAAGGCATGGGAATGGTGATGGTTGACGGGCTGAACAAATACGATTTCCCTGTGGTAATGGGCTCGCTGCTTTTTATCGCAGTCATCCTGGTGATTATCAATATTCTTACCGACATCACTTACGGGCTGCTTGACCCCAGGGTGAGATTGAACTAAGGGCACCTTGAAAAATTTCGAAATTCATATATATTTTTCAGGTTAGATTTTCCCTATCAATATAATTTAGAGGTGCCCTTAATGCGCTTTCTTATGTTATCATTCAATAGTGACTTTTTTTGTTACTGCACACCGGAATAATCAACACTTGTATTTTTCATTTTATTTTACTATATTTGTTATGGAATTTAAAAATATAAGATAATTACCATAAAGCTCACAAAATCAATAAAAAAATGAAAAC
This sequence comes from Bacteroidales bacterium, assembly GCA_018004645.1. Classification (GTDB taxonomy): domain Bacteria; phylum Bacteroidota; class Bacteroidia; order Bacteroidales; family CAIWKO01; genus CAIWKO01. The sequence goes on along the minus strand of JAGNBV010000090.1, from coordinate 9,442 downwards.
AGACAACAAGATTTTAATGCAAATGGCCAAAGAATCCCTGAAAGGAAAATGGGGATTGGCCATAGGAACTTTTGTGATTTATGCTTTAATAGTAGGGGGCGTCGGATCCATCCCTTTTGCCGGGGCGCCGGGTTCACTGATAGTGGGGGGCCCTCTGCTGCTTGGGCTCACCATGTTTACCCTGAATATTTCGCGTAACACAAACCCTAAACTGGAACAATTATTTCATGGGTTCCGAAATTTCGGGACAGCCCTGGGCACCTATCTGCTGATGGTTTTATTCATAACTCTCTGGTCGCTGTTGCTCATTGTGCCGGGCATCATTGCAGCCATCTCGTATGCCATGACCTTTTTTATACTGGCCGATGATACTACAATTGCACCCATGGATGCCCTCCGGAAAAGTAAAAAAATGATGTATGGATATAAAAAGAAGTTTTTTTACCTGGTGCTCCGGTTTTTCGGTTGGTTTTTACTTTGTATCCTGACACTGGGTATAGGTTTCCTATGGCTTTATCCATACATGCAGGTCAGTTTTGCAAAGTTTTATGAGGACATAAAAGACAACCCCATATCAGCCGAAGATACAACACCTGCTGCCTAAGTCTCGGGGAACAACTACTTGTCATCAGGGCGGGGAAAAGAAGGCAGTGAAAATCAGCAAAAAGGGCGTTTTGAGACAGTTTGCTCATAACACGCTCCTACTCCATTGCTATAGCCGTTTTGTACAAACCGGCCCGCGTTGCCATGATGTTTGTTAAGAGCTAACCTTACCGAAGAAAAACCGATCCTTATTATTGATATCTTTTACTGTAAAACACTCCGCAATGCCATAATGATGAGCCATTTGCAGGAGTTCAACAGCCTTGCTTTCGTTGATTTCGGTATAGATAATTGTTGTTTTGTTTTGCCTGGCAGCCAGGCCGAATATGGCTTCATAATACAATAAAGGTGCGGCATCGGGCACAAACAAGGCGGTTGCCGGCTCGTAGTCCAGGACATTAGGTTTCATCAGCGCCTTCTCAGACTCCAGCACATAAGGAGGATTACTCACAATGATATCATAATCTGTTAATTCATGCCACCGCCGCTCTTCAAGTATATCGAACAAAAGAAAATTTATGTCCACGCCGTTATTCACAGCGTTCTCCCGGGCAATCTTAAGAGCCTGTTTAGAAATATCCACGGCAGTAACTGCCGCATCCGGCAGGAATTTTTTCAGGCATACCGCCAGGCATCCGCTGCCGGTGCCGATATCAAGAATTTTTAATCCGGTTCTATTTTGATTGTCTTTGAGAATCAGTGCTACCAGTTCTTCCGTTTCCGGGCGGGGAATGAGCACTGCCGGACTAACCATAAATTCCATCCCGTAGAAAAATGTCTTTCCTGTAATGTACTGTATGGGTTTTTGTTGCTCCAGTTCCTTGACGGCATCGTACACCAGCAACAGTTCCGACTCATTGATGTATTCACGTTTTCCCACCAGCAGTTCCGTCTTAGTCAAACCGCAGTAGGCCTCAAACAACAAATAAATAAAAGAGGTGATTTCTTCTTCGGGATACAGCCCATGCAAGCGTTTCCTGATGAACGATTTAATGTCTATGACCTTATTTGATGCGACTTTCAATACTTTTTATTTTTACTATCTTGAGTTTTGAATGATTTTTTAAAGTCACACAGAGCCGGACACAGCGCGGCAATGAGGGTTGAGTCCGTGTCGAAGTGTGACATACAACGGTCGTCTTCCCTGCCTGCGTGCCGAACACTTCGGCAGGCAGGGACAATCTTCTCCTTCCACTTTCGTTTCAGGAAAATCTGCTCTGACTGACCGTAGTTTTGTTCTTTTTCACTGTTGGTAAAAAAGTAATTTTCTATATTGGCAATATTCTTACAATTCACTGATGATAGGCATTTTACAATTGTACTTTTTATACAATATTTGCGTTTTAATCCTTAGACAAAAGTTCCAGGTCTCCATTCTCCAGCCTTCCTCACTCAACGAATAAAACCAGGCCTTTCAGATATTCCCCTTCCGGATGAAAAGCGCTCACGGGATGGTCGGGGGGCTGCGTGAGGGTTCCCAGGATACGTACTTTTCGCCTGCTTTGTATGGCTGCAGCAATCACCGTTGACCTGAACAGGCTGCTGTCCACCACCTGCGAACACGAAAAAGTAAACAACACCCCTCCCTCAGCAATGCGGCGCAAGGCCATTTCGTTGAGCCGGCAGTAACCCTGCATGGCGGTATGGCGTGTTTTCACGTGCTTGGCATAGGCCGGCGGATCCAAAATGATGACATCGTAAGTTTCGTCATTTTTTTTCAAAAAGTCCATCACATCGGAACGGAATGATTGGTGCTGTGATGCAGAAAAATTATTTAACAAAACATTTTTGTCGGTCATGTTGATGGCCCGGACCGAAGAATCCACAGAATGGACCAGACTGGCCCCCGCCCTGAGCGCATACACCGAAAAACCGCCGGTATAGCAAAAGGTGTTCAGCACATTTTTACCCTTGCAATAATCCATCAGTGCCAGGCGGTTTTGCCGCTGATCAAGGAAAAAACCTGTTTTCTGCCCCTGTTCCCAATCTACAAAAAACTTACAATCGTTTTCGGTAATATACTTTTCGGATGCTTCGCCCAAAACATACCCGTCACTGAGGTGTTCAGCATATTTAGCAGGGAGTGTCTCTTTACATTTCAAATACACCGAACGGAGTTTATCGCCGTACAGTTCCCGAAGTATTTCGGCAAACATTCCATGCAACAAGAACATCCCATACGTATGGCACTGTATCACGGCTGTACCGTTGTAAAAATCAATTATCATCCCCGGCAGGCCGTCGCCTTCGCCAAAAACCAGGCGGTAGGCATTGGTATTTTTATTGTCGTACAAGCCCAGTTGTTTCCTAAGATTCAACGCATTTTCAAGTTTAGTCTTCCAAAACTCTTTATCACAGCCGGTTTTGAAAAACGAAAAAATCCTGACCGCGATAGATCCGTCGTTATAGTGGCCCATACCGAGAAACTCTCCGTTTGCAGCATATACCTCCACGATACATCCTTCGGAAAGCTCACCGGAAGTTTTTTGTATGGCACCTGAAAACACCCAGGGATGAAAACGGCGTAATGCTTCGTCTTTGCCATGTTTGAGGATTATCTTTGGAAACGTACTCATCATTTCTTTTGGTATTTAGTGAAAATAAAACGGTAAGGCAGCAGGGCATCGTCGCCGGCATAGTCCACACCAATGCGGGGACCGGCCAATATTTCTTCATTCGCGGCACTAATGCCTGTATCTTCAATCCATATCCGCCGGCCACACAAGTCCAAACCCGTATGAGAGTAATGGATCCCCAGCACTTTGGCAACCTTGCCCGGGCCGACACCAAAGTTCCTGTCCAGGGATTTCTTTCCCGAACGGCTCAGCATCGTTTCTGTTCCTTTTACCGGCGAGATGCCCCGTATCAGCACAGCATCAGGCACACCCTCCTTATTGGTCACCACATTAAACAACGAATGTACACCATAGCACAAATATACGTATGCCGTGCCACCCTTCCAATACATGATTTCGGTCCGTTCTGAACGCCGGCCATTGTAAGCATGTGAGGCCTTGTCGCGGATACCTGCATAAGCCTCGGTTTCGGTAATAATCCCGCTGCACAGCATCCCATCAAACCTGGTACATAGTACTTTCCCCAGCAGTTCCCTGGCTATGAGCACCACATCTTCCCTCAAATAAAAACCCGCGCTTAACTTCGACAATGCTTTTTTCTGCAAAAATAATAAATTGAGCACGTGTAATTTTCATAAATTTGTGCAATTTACAATAATAATTTCCTGATGGAAAAACAAAAAAGAAAACAGCCCATAGCCCAAAGACCGGCTCCAAAAAAACAGGCAACTCCGGCAACTGCCATAAAACCAGATACCTTTTCAAAGTCGGGAATAATAGTCTTTTTCATTACCCTGACCATCTCCTATATCATTTTTGCCAACGATTTTTTTAATGTCAAGGAGCTGACCAATCCTTACATCAAAGCACAAGCTTCCTGGGTAATTACCCTGCAATTCATTATTTACACCATGCTGTTCGGCATTTTCGGATATTTTGGCTTCCGCTTTATTACCGGAAAAACCGAAAACAAACTTTCAGTAATACTTATGCTGGTGGGATTTGCAGCTGTATTACTGCTGCATTACGTTGCATTTAACCATGCTTTTGAAGATGTGGACGATAATGCTTCGTATATGATTGCCGCCAAATCGCTGGTGGACAAGGGGGCTCCTTATTACCTCTACCTGCCCGAAATGACACCCGATACCGAAGGCGCCCTGGGCCTGCCCATCATGCTTATACCGTTTTACCTGATTTGGGGCATGAATTACGTTCCTATGGAAGCGTTGATTTATTTTTTGATGGTTGGGGTCGTCATCATCTCGTTTTTTCTTTTCAAAAAAATGGCCGGGACAAATTTCGCGGTGCTCATCACCATCCTTGTGGCCACGCACCCCTATCTGGTTTCCTTTTCGAGCATCATCATGACCGAAATACCCTATATCTTCTGGTCATTGCTGGCGATTTACCTATGCCTGAAATTTGAAGAAAAACAAAAAATCAATTACCTGTTGCTGGCGGCAACAGTCATCGCCATCCTGATGACCTACCTCACGCGTGCCATTGGCGCCGGATTTTTTGCCGCAGCTATCCTGTATTTCTTTTTAAAATCGAATTTCTTCAAAAATATTAAGGAAAAAAGCCTGCCGTTTTATAAAGATGTTGCTTTCAAAAAATTCTTATTGATATCTGCCTTGCTGGTTATCGTCTTCGTGGCCTACCAGTTGTGGATACGTTCGGTTGGTGGAGCTTCACAGGCAGAGGCCCTGGCCAAAATGAGTCTCTATGATCAGTTTACAAAAAATCTGGGGCTGGTATGGGATGTGTTTTCGCAGAACATCTTTTGCGGAAAACTGGCCCGTGTAAGCGTCAACCCCGATTACCTGCAGCCGGTAAACTTCCTGTGGGCACTCATACTGCTGGTGGCTATGGCAGGCTTGGTTTACAGCATCATCAAAAAAGAACTGGCCGGCTTGTATTTTGTTTTTGTGATGGCTTTACTGCTTGTCGGTAATGTGGCCACTCAGGCGCTGGTCGTGTCTAGGTATCTCATTGTTTTCACGCCCTTTATGATTTATTTCCTGTACCAGGGAATAAAAGTGCTGATAGGTTTGCCTGATAAGAAAAAACAGATAGCCCAACTGGCCGGCATCCTGGTCTTTTGTTTTCTCCTTGGCAATTCTTTTACCGGCGACACCTACAATGTGCAGCGTTCCACCCAGGCCACACTATATACGCCATCCTACAAGGCTTTTCTTGATTGTGCCACATGGGCCAAAGACAATCTGCCCAAGGAGGCTATCGTAGCCAGCCGCAAAGAACGGATTTTCTATATTTTCAGTGACGGGATAAGGGGTTATAAACATGTATCGTCCAACGAAATAGGCCGAATGCAGGAAGAAGGCGTTACCATGGAGCAGTTCCAACAAAAGAAACTCGATAAAATGGCGGCGACCAATACCGATTATGTCATTATCGACACCTTCAATGCAGCATCGGTACAGATGATATATCCTATCATTGAAAAAAATCCGGACAAATTCAAACTGCTGAAAATTATCGGCGAGGAGAAAACAGGCGCCTGCTATGTGTTTCAGGTCATAAAGTGGTGGAAATAATACCGATTATTTTTTTATTCCGACGTTTTTTATTGCGCCTGTTGCAGGATACGTTGCAAAACGCCTGATGGTCGCCGGCATGGAAGACAACACGCCATATTGCGAAATCAGGAATTTACCGCTGACATTCCTGCCTTTTGAATGAAACAAATTGACCTCGGCATAATCCGGCACCCTGTAATAAAATCCGTGCTGTGCTACTTTCAGGGAATCCTTTTTCGTCTGATATACCTGTAAGGAATCCGTATTACCATATTTTTTTATACTGAGGGAAACTATTTCGCCATACACATCGGTGATGTCAAGCACACCCCTGAGCGTTGAAAAACGAAACAGCGGAACGGTGTCAACAGGTTTCCCGGATTGTGGAAGGTAAATAAAACTGTACGATATCTTTTTGGTAAACGTGATACCGGTAAACAGTTTACGGTACTCATTTTCCATCTTTTCAAGTTCATCGTTCATGTATTTGAAAGTCTCCTTGTCGTAGTTTACTTCCTGAAATCCGCTGATAAGATTAAAACGGTTTTCTTTCACTTTAATAATATAGTCAGCGGCTTCCTTGGCCCGCTGTTCGGGTGTTTTTTCGACCAATGACCGTTTGAACGTCATTTTTTCAATCATCACCGAATCCACATTTACTTTTTCGATGATAGTATCGACTTTTACGAAAAGGTTCAGGTCGGTGTAGGACTTAAAAATATCAGGATACACATTGCCTTCTTCTTCAGAAATAAAAACAGCATTATCAGCTATGGACTTTTCTGGTGCTGCCGTGGTATTGAACAGTACGCCTGCCTCATCCAGGTACAGCCTGAACTTGTCAATTTTACTGCTACAGGCGTTTTTCAGCATAACAAAATAAAATTGCTGCGGGTCGGGTTCGGCAAAGGTGGAAAGCTTGTATTCGCTGACTTCATACCTTGTGGCGTTGGTTTTAATGACATTGGTAAGTCCCAGGTACTTTTCAGCATATTCGGCATAAGGTCCCCTGATTTGTTCGGTTTTGTCAACCACCACATCCACTTTTATAAAGGTGCGGGGCAAGGCATAATAGAAACCGCTGTTTTTTGATGGCGGCCTGCTGCTGTCAACCTTTGTAACATTAATAACGGTCCCGGAACATGCGGTAAAAAAAACAAGCGCTATCAATGCATACACTATCCTTACTGTTTTCATACGGATGATTTTATATGCAAATTTATATGTTTTTATCCATTTACAAGAAACCGGATTTTTTATTGTTTGAAAAGACAGCTATTAAGGCCGTTAACAACGCACGAAAAAAAGACGTACCTTTATCCGCATGAATTGGAAATTGACGATACTGGGCAGCAACGCAGCCACTCCTGCCAATGACCGCAATCCCAGCGCACAGGTGCTCGACTGCGACGACCGCCTTTTTCTGATCGACTGCGGTGAAGGCACGCAGATGCAGTTGAGGAAATACAAAATAAAATTTCAGCGCATCGACCATATTTTTATTTCGCACCTGCACGGCGACCATTACCTGGGCCTTGCCGGACTGTTGTTCACCTATCACCTGTTCGGGCGTACCAAAAAACTACATGTGTATGCCAATGCAGAACTTAAAGAAATTATCGGTTTGCAGTTAAGAGCTTCTGGTACTACACTCCTTTACCCGCTTGAATTTCACGACTTGCCGGAAAACCAGGCAGCCAGCCTTTTTGATGATGCAAAAATTAGTATCCGTTGCTTTCCGCTGTTGCACCGGGTGCCCACGCACGGGTTTGTTTTCAGGCAGAAGTTCACCGAACGCAACATTATCAAGGAAAAGATCGATGAGCTTGAAATCCCTATGAGTCAACTGGCAGCCATCAAAACAGGCGCTGATTTTACAGATAAAAACGGAACGGTACATCCGAACTCCGAACTTACTCTTGAGCCGCCGCAGGCAAAAATGTATGCCTACTGCTCGGATACCGGCTTCAGCCCGAAAATAGTACCTTACATAAAAAATGCTTCGCTGCTGTATCACGAAGCCACCTTTATGCAGGACAGACAGGCCAATGCCGATACAAAACAACATTCCACCACCGTGAATGCCGCTACCATAGCCCAAAAAGCCCGGGCCAACAAATTGCTTATCGGGCATTTTTCAGCTCGTTATGATGAACTAACAGATGTTATTGAAGAAACACGCAGTGTATTTGCGAATGCTGACCTGGCTATTGAAGGGAATGTTTATAAGATTTAGGCCAAAACAGTTGAGGGAGTTTTAAAAGTACTCTGTGTTACTCTGTGTATACTCCGTGGCACTCTGTGTAATTGTTTATTTTATTGTCACACAGATATTCACAGAGACCGCTACCGCGGCTCACAGAGAGTCACTGAGTGAAAATACAGCTATTAAAAATAATATCAACCAATTCATACAATTTCTAAAATAAATTCTTTATATTTATAGGGTGATTAGTTATTTCATTTATACTAACCCATAAAAACTCACTAAGATGAAAAAGAATATACCGCTTTATTTGTTGATTGCATTTTTTATCAGCGCCTGTAATCAAACAAATGTATTGATTGGTAATTGGGACATTACCGAAGTTACTGTTGACACTAATTTAATACCGGACAAAATGGATGTGCCAACAGCTACAGGCCTCTTCGTGTTGGGTGAAACTTCAAAGCCGACAAGTATAATTATTACAAAGGACTCCATTCAGCTATGTAGTAATTCAGACAGGACATCTGATAAAATATCTAAAATCAATAAAACTGAAAAAAATAAATTCCTAATTGATTTTGGTAAGAAATCCGGGTTTTTTGAAATTCAGGAAGGTGGCACGGCGAAATTCACTGTCGATGCCATGACCTATTTTTTGAAGAAGGGCAAATAACAGCATAACAACTACTTGTTGCTTTTCTGAATTTCCGTCTGGTACGGTGTCCGGTTCAGGATGGAACGCCCCAGTGTAACTTCGTCGGCATACTCCAGCTCGTCGCCAAAAGAAATGCCGCGGGCAATGGTTGAGATACAGATATTAAAATCGCATAATTTCCGGTAAAGGAAGAAATTGGTGGTATCGCCTTCCATGGTTGGCGGCAAGGCTAGGATGACCTCCGAGCAGTTGCCTTCGGCGATACGGCCTAGCAATTGCTTTATGTTGAGATCGTTGGGGCCAACGCCATCCATAGGCGAAATAATGCCTCCAAGAATATGATACACACCGTTGTACTGGTTGGTGTTTTCAATGGCAATAACATCGCGTATATCCTCCACCACGCAGATGACCGATTTGTCGCGTTTTACATTGGCGCAGATGTCGCAAACTTCATTTTCGGTAATATTGAAACAATGTTTGCAGTACTTTACTTCCTTCCGCAGTTTGACGATGGCATTACCCAGCGCATCGGCCGTTTCGCTTGTTTCGCCCAACAGGTGCAAGACCATGCGTACCGCTGATTTGCGGCCTATGCCCGGCAGTTTGGCAAATTCATTGACCGTTTGTTCGAAAAGTTTTGAAGGATAGCTTGCCACCGGAATTTTTTTACAAAATTATGAAAAAAAACGAATCCGGAAGGCGAAATTTATGGCTCCTTTTCTCCTCAAAAAAGTGGCAATAGTTATTTGAATTTAGCTAATAAAAGAGTTTTTTATAATTGAAAGCGTTGGGAACGCGCTCGTACTGATTGCAGTAAAAACAGATTTTCTATTTTGATACTTTTAGAAACTTG
>JAGNBV010000011.1:23597-51672 GCA_018004645.1 Bacteroidales bacterium | reverse complement strand
AGGTCCCGTAGCTCAGGGGATAGAGCAACAGCCTTCTAAGCTGTGGGTCGTTGGTTCGAATCCAACCGGGATCGCAAAAAATGTTTTTGTTCTTATGTTTTTTGGCGGGGTAGCTCAGGTGGTTAGAGCGTCGGATTCATAACCCGAAGGTCACGAGTTCAACTCTCGTCCCCGCTACCAAAAAAGGCCTGTAAACATTGATTTTACAGGCCTTTTTATTTTATGTGGTGCGTTTGGGCGACAATAGCCCTATTTACAAATCGCGGATTGTCTTTGTATTCCCGGATATTATTTCCTTCCGGGATAAACTTTCAATGCTTCTGCCAGACATACCATGGCAGCTTTCAGATCCTCAACTTTCAACACATAACTGATACGTACCTCATTTTTGCCTAAGCCGCAGGTGGAATAAAAACCGGTGGCAGGGGCCAGCATGACAGTCTGATTGTTATATTCGAAATCTTCAAGCAGCCACTGGCAAAATTTGTCAGAGTCATCTATAGGCAGACGTGCTACGGCATAAAAAGCTCCCTTGGGGTTGGGACAAAAACAGCCGGGCATTTTGTTAATGGCTTCAACAACGATGTTTCTGCGCGCGATATATTCTGCCATCACGTTGTCAAAATATTCCTGCGGCGCATCGATAGCTGCCTCCGAAAGTACCTGGCCAAAAGTGGGCGGGCTTAACCTTGCCTGGGCAAATTTCATGGCAACATTATATACTTCTTTGTTACGGGTGATAAATACGCCTATTCTGGCACCGCAGGCACTGTAACGTTTCGATACCGAGTCGAGCAGCACCACATTATTGTCGAGGCCATCCATGTTCATAACCGAAAAATGTTCTGCTCCTTCATAGCAAAATTCACGATACACCTCATCAGAAAACAGATACAGGTCGTGTTTGATTATTAATTCGCGTAATTCCAACAGTTCCTCTTTGGAATATAAGTATCCCGTAGGGTTGTTGGGGTTGCAGATGAGAATGGCCTTGGTTTTTGGCGTGATAAGTTTTTCAAATTCGGCAACAGGGGGCAATGCAAAGCCATTTTCGATGTTTGATATCACGGGTTTTACCACCACACCGGCTGTAACGGCAAATCCGTTGTAATTGGCGTAAAAAGGTTCCGGGATAATAACTTCGTCGCCCGGATCGAGGCAAGCCATAAAGGCAAACAATATACCTTCGGAGCCGCCGCAGGTTACTATCATCTGGTTTTCGTTAACATCAATACCCCAATGTTTGTAATATTCAACAAGTTTTTTGCGGTACGACAAAATCCCTGCAGAATGGCTGTATTCCACCACTTTGATAGGGGTGTTTTTTAATACATCCATGGCACCATGGGGAGTTTCGATATCGGGTTGTCCGATGTTAAGATGGTAAACTTTGCGTCCTTTGCGTTTTGCTTCGTCGGCATAGGGAACAAGTTTTCGGATGGGTGACGCCGGCATGGCCAGGCCTTTTGTTGAAATTTTTGGCATAATGTTTTTGTTTTAAAATAAAAAAACCGGTAATAAATTACCGGTACAAATGTTTAACTTTTTTTTGGATAAAAGAAATATTATTTCTTTTTGTTGCAAAGTTTCTTAGTTGGCTTTGGCGTTGACCGTTCCTTTGATGATAAGAGTAATATTTGCATTGGTTGCGTTGGATATTACGGTTATCGTTTTGCTAAAAGTACCTACGTTATTGGTGTTGTACCCAACTTTTATTTCTCCGCTCTGACCCGGCAGTATGGGCTCTTTGCTCCATGAAGGGGTGGTACAGCCGCATGACTTTCTTACATCAGAAAGAATGAGGGGCTCGTTGCCCGTATTTTTAAATTTAAAAACACAGTCTCCATTGGCTCCCTGAGTGATAGTGCCATAATCATGTTCCAGGTTCTCGAAAGTGATTTCCGGACCTGCAACTTTAGTTGCTGCTGTTTGGGTGGTGGATGTTTGTGCACCGGCAACAAAAACCGATAACATTACTAATGCGAAAATTAAAGATATTTTTTTCATTTTATTTGATATTTGGTTGGTTATTTATTTGTTTATTAGTTGGCATTTGGAGTGGGCGTAAAACCTTGATTGACTTGTTTTTCTGGCAAAATCTCATTGGGTTTTTGCAGTACGTTGCCTTTGATGGCCAATGTCAGGCTGGGCTCAGAAACCGCATTGGAAATCACAATGATCTGTTTGCTGATAGTGCCTATCCTTTTTGTGTCGTAGGTAACTTTTATCGATGCGCTGTGTCCCGGCAGAATGGGGTCTTTGGGCCAGCTGGGAACAGTACAGCCACATGATGAACGAACACTGGATAATACCAGCGGTTCATCACCGGTGTTTTTAAACTTAAAATCACAACTGCCATCGCCGCCCTGATAAATGGTGCCATAGTCATATTCCGTATAATCAAACTTTATGGCAGGGCCTTTATTTTGCGAAAAAGTGCTGACGGAAATTAGAATTACGCTGATAAAAATGAATACTACCTTTTTCATACACAACATGAATTTGAAAAACAAAATTACGAAAATTTTTTTATTTTATCACAACGGTTTCAAATATAATGCCAAAATCAAAAAACCTAAACGAAAATAATTGGCGTTTATTGGGTATTGTCAATTATATTTTCATTGTGTATAATTTCTTGTATTCCGAAAGATCTTTTGATTTGTATAAAAAATATACTACTCCATCGTTGATTTTTATGTTTTCAATGTAAATAAAATCTTGAATTTCAAATATTTGCGAAATAGTGCCATCCGAGGGGCAGATTTCTTTTAGCTTCGAAATTCCTTTTTCCCTGAAAATCCCATAAATTTTATGCCGGGCATGATCAATTATCATATTGTTTACAAATCCTTTGCTGTGGTGCAGTGCGATACTTGTCTCTCCGATTTCCTGCGGATTTCCCGTTTCCACACTGTATTTTTCCAGTTTTGATTCCAAAAAATTGAAAAGGAGCATTGTGTCCTCTATCATGAAAAGAGGGGCAAACACAGGCCGGTTTATTATCAATTCCTGAAACCTGAGGTCTTCTTCTTTCCCGTCAAAATATACCCCGCGGCGGTTGGCGTTGATAGCAGACCTGTCGCTGATGTTGCGGAAGCAGTTTAATTGGTCGGTTTCATTTTGGTAAGTGTAATAATTCAATGTCTGGTTGTTGTCCAGAAATTGTCGCAAATAGAATACGGAGCCCTCCCTGCTTACAATAGTTTTGTTTATTTGTTCGAAATCTTCTCTGCTTCCCTGGTAATGAAGGCTGATTTCGTTGTTGCCGGTTTCCAGCTCATAACAACTTGTTTTGGTTAAGAAACATACTTTTTCATCAAAATCTCTGCAAAGTTTTTCCGGCCTGCTGACCGTCAGTACGTCAAGCGTGTCGCCCTGACGGTTGATAAGGAGCAGTTTCGGCAAGAAGATGCTCTGTCTTTCATAGGCAAGCAAAATGATGTTTTCACCTGCGAATTCGTAATCCATCACCTGATAACTCATGCCCGGCATCAGGTCAAGAGGTTTCCTCTCCCTTATTTCGACCGATGGCAGGTCGTATGATTTGGGACTTATTCTTATTTCAGAAAGTGCTTTTCCGCTCACCTTACACTTTTTGGTGTTGTATGAAAGACAGCTTACCTCTATCCAGCATTCACTAACGGGCGACACGAAAGAGAAAAAGCCATTTTTGTCCGGACTGGTTTTTAATGTAAAACCTTCAGTTACGATTTCTGCATTTTCAACTGGCAGCAAGGTGAGCGAATCGACAACGTAGCCCTTTATAGTGAAAACCTCTTGACCGGGCACATAACAATGTGCAAGTATAAGTATGGCTATTACTATGGTCAGGCTTCGGTTCATGGCTGTTAAAAGTTTCTGCACTACACAGCAGGTGCGTTTTCGTAATCATTATTTGTGTCAACGACTGAAAAAACTTTTGGTTTCTATAACTACGCATCCTCCGGTAAAATCACCATAGTTGGCAGGTACGCCGCCGGTGTAAATGGCTATGCTGCCAATGGCTCCTGAAGGTATGTGGGCCTGGTTGTCCATTGATTTTACCCCATCTACAATATAAACAAAATTGTCGTTTCTGGCTCCCCTGAAATACAATTCACCCTGTTCGTCGCTATAAACATCGGAGTTCAGTTTGCTGATGACTCCCGACAGGTCTCTCTTTCCGGGGATGTCCTGATATTCTTCGGGTCTGATAATTGTCACCGGGTCAGGCCTGATCAACGGGTCCCTGAAATCACGGATAACGGCCACAGAATCTTCCAGCGTTATGCCGATATTTCCGAGGTAGGTGTCTTCCACAAAGGTAATCTTGCCGGGATTTACAATGATGTCTTTGACAATGGTGGTCTGGTATCCCATAGATGAAATCTTAATGGTATAAATGCCTGAATTCAGCGGCTTAATAGTGTAATAGCCGTCTGGATCGGTCTGGCAGCCGATGTTGGCCTGGCCGGTGGTTACCACCACCATAGCTCCGAACAGCGCTTCATTGTTGCTTTCATCAAACACTTTACCCCGGATAGTCCCCGTGCTTTGCCCTGCGGCGCGGGTGAACAGAAGCGTAATGACTACGCAAAAAGTTACAAGTTTTTTCATGGGTTTTGATTTTGTGGGTTAGTACTATATTTATTGGATTTTGTTGTACTAAATTTCCAATACATCGGGAACTGTTTCGGAGCGTTGTCAGCAAATGGTATCCTGAAAAAAGTTTCCGGCATAAAAACGGAAGTTAACGGTTACAAAGAAATTTTGCTGATAGCAGCTTGGTTAAAAATTAGTTAAGCGATAAAAAAATCAACTAAGTTGCTTACTTTTACACAACATTGTTATATTATAAAATTCAGTTATGAAAAAAATCCTTGCGGTATTTGCCATTTCGACCTTTATATCTGTTGTTGGATTTTCACAGGTATTTGAGGGTATTAACGCTCAAAATCATATTATAGGGAGCAACCTGGTGCGCTATGCCGACCATAATGTAAATCCTACATTTATAAGGTATAATCCGCAGAATGAACCATTGTTTCAGGAGCTGGACTCCTGGCTCAAAACCACTTTTAATATCAAATCCAATATGGGCTATAAGCTCATAAGCACCGAAAAGGACAAACTGGGATTTATTCATTACCGTTACAGGCAAACAGCAGATGGCATCCCGGTGCGCGACGCTGTTTTTATTGTTCATGTGTACCAGGATAAAATTCATGCGTTTAATGGAATAATTTACAGCGAGGTCAACATAAGCAATGCATTTTCAATTACCGGACAGGAAGCGTTATCGCGTGCCCTTTCTTATGTAAATGCAGAGGAATATATGTGGCAGAAAAGCAGCGAAGAGGCCTGGATAAAGAAGTTGAAAAATAATCCGCAAGCTACATTTTATCCTGTTGCCGAAAAAGAAATCATTTACTCGGAAAAAGAAAAGGCCTTCCGCGCGGCTTATAAATTTGATGTGTACGCCAGCCGGCCTGTTTCCAGACAGCATATTTATGTCGATGCCGGTAATGGCAATATAGTGCGGGCATTCAAAAAATTATACGGTACCGATGTTCCTGCAACGGCAGTGACCAAATACAGCGGCACCAAGCAGATAGTCACCGATTCGGTGCAAGCTGACCTTTTTCGTTTGCACGAAAGCGGGAGAGGAAACGGGATATTCACTTACAATATGCAGCAACAAACCAACTACAATCAGGCTGTAGATTTTACGGATTCTGACAATTACTGGAACAATGTGAACGCCAACCTGGATGAGGCGGCCACCGATGCTCACTGGGGCGCTGAGATGACTTATGATTATTACTGGGACACCTTTGGCCGTAACAGTATTGATGGCGATGGCTTTGCCTTATACAACTATGTACACTACGATCAGGCTTATGGTAATGCATACTGGAACGGCGATTGTATGACCTATGGCGATGGCGAAAATAACAATCCTTTTTGCGCTTTGGATGTGTGTGCTCATGAGATTACTCACGGACTCGACGAGTTTACTGCCAACCTCGATTATGTTGACGAATCGGGGGCACTCAATGAAGGGTTCAGTGATATTTTTGGTACGGCAGTAGAGTACTTTGCCAAACCGGCTCAGGCAAACTGGACATGTGGCGAAAACATAGGTTTTATAATCCGTAACCTTCAAAATCCCAATGCCGAAGGAGATCCCGATACCTACCTGGGATTGAACTGGGATCCGGCACAGGAGGTTCACCGGAACAGCACCGTGCTGAGCCATTGGTATTACCTGCTTTGTCAGGGAGGAAGCGGCACCAACGACAATAACGATGTTTACTCGGTAACCGGTATCGGCATGAACAAAGCTTCGGATATTGCTTTCAGAATGTTGACCGTTTACCTGATAAACACTTCAGACTACCAGGATGCCCGTTTTTTTGCTATTCTGGCGGCCTCTGAACTTTACGGATACTGTAGCACCGAAGTGGCGTCGGTTACTAATGCTATGTATGCTGTGGGTTTGGGCGATGCCTATACGGCACATCCTGCGATACAGTTTTTTGCATCCAACGCACAGGTTTGCTCTGTGCCATTGACGGTTAATTTTGAAAATCAGACAATAAACGCGAACCACTACATGTGGTATTTTGGTGACGGCGCTACGGATACCACTGCCAATCCTTCTCATACTTATACTTCTTTTGGTAATTTTGACGTAAAACTGGTGGCTACAGGAGCTGCCTGCGGTATTGATTCGCTGACACAAACGGGATTGGTTAGTATTGACGCCGCAAATTCCAATTATGCTTCGATGCCTGTCACCGGAAATGGACAAGCACTTACCTGCTGTACCGGTACTTTGTTTGACAGCGGCGGCCTGGGCGATTATTCCAATAATACCAATGGTACTGTAACTATTGCGCCTACCGGTGCTTCCAATGTTACACTGAATTTTACCTCTTTTGATTTTGAATCGGGCTATGATTACCTCTATATTTACGATGGCCCTACAACAGCATCAACATTGATCGGACAATATGACGGGACCAACCTGCCCAACGGCGGAACTATTCAGTCATCCACCGGACAAATAACCCTCCGGCAGACCACAGACCAGGGACTTACCACACCGGGATTTGAATTGACCTGGCATTGCAGTATTCCAAGCACACCGCCGGTAACCAATTTCATGGCTTCTGAAACTACTAGCTGTACCGGAGTAATTCAATTTCTGGATTTAAGTTTTAACGGGCCTGTTACCTGGCACTGGGACTTTGGCGACGGCGACACCTCGAATCAGCAAAATCCCCTGCACGCCTATCAGGCCGAAGGAACCTATACGGTAACACTTACTACAACAAATAATTTTGGTGACAGTACAAAAACCCTGGCAGATTACATTGTTGTTCAGAACCTGCCCGCGGTGCCTTCCGTAACACCGGGTGCAGCCTGCGACTCCTCCAGTGTTATTCTTACAGCTTCCGGCACCGGACAAATCAACTGGTACGATATGGAAACCGGAGGAACCCTCCTGTATGTCGGCGATACATTTCAAACCCCGGTGTTGTACCAAAATACTACTTTTTATGTGGAAAATGCTTTAGTTAATCCCGACGAGTATGTGGGAAAAACCAGCAAATCCAACGATGCCGGACTTCACAACAACAACAACTATTTCCTTATATTTGACTGTTATACGCCAATGATTCTAAAATCCGTGAAAGTGTATGCCGGCGATGAGAAATACAGAATTATCGAACTCAGAGACAGCAACGGGATAGTGTTGCAAACCATCAACGCATTGGTACCAGCCGGCGAGAGCAGGGTAACGCTCAATTTTAATTTGCCTGTAAAAAATAATATGAGCCTTGCCTGTGGTACGGATGATCCCAATATGTACCGCGATCAGAGTGGAATTACTTTCCCTTATAATCTTGCCGGCAAAATTTCCATAAAGGGAACCAATGCTGCTCCCAACGTCCGCTATTACTACTATTATGACTGGGAAGTGCAGGAACCACCCTGCATAAGTCCCCGGGTACCCGTACTTGCCTCGGTGTACGCATGCAATGGCCTCATGGAACCGGAAAATATCAATAACAGTATTGTGTACCCCAATCCTGCTAATGGCAAATTCTTCGTGGAATTTACCAGCACCGGGCAGGATGATTATATTATTACCGTACACGATGTGATCGGGAAAGAGGTTTATTCGCAACAAAGTACTTCCGTTAACGGGCGTAATTCACATGCAATAGATTGCAGCTCTTTTAACAGCGGCATTTATGTTATTAGTTTAACTGCCGGAAATTATAATTACAGGCAAAAAATTATTGTTCACTGAGAAGCCCTTTCAAAAATGTCCTGCAACAAATAGCTTTGAAAAATCAGCGTCAATGTATTATGATGTAATTGTTGTCGGAGGAGGAGCTTCCGGGTTGATGTGCGCCGGAATTGTTGCAGGGCGTGGTTTGTCAGTACTTTTGCTGGAGAAAATGCCGTTACCTGCCCGCAAGTTGCGTATCAGCGGAAAAGGCCGTTGCAACCTGACTAATATCGCATCAAAAGAACGCTTTATGGAGCATATTGGGCCGGATGCCCGTTTTTTGCATAATGTTTTCGGGGCGTTTTTTGCACAGGATCTCATCGATTTTTTTGAAAGTTTAGGTGTGAAAAATGTGGTAGAACAAGGCGGAAGAGTTTTTCCCGAAAGCGGAAAGGCTACCGATGTGGTAGATGCACTGACAGCCTGGGCAAAAAGCTCGGGTGCGGTACTCAAATGTTCGGCCCCTGTCCGTGAACTGATTATTGAAAATAATATGGTTACCGGCGTAGAAACCACTACCCATGAACACTATGCAGCCGGAGCTGTGGTCGTGGCTACCGGGGGCCTTTCATACCCTGCAACAGGTTCTACGGGCGATGGTTATCGTTTTGCCCGTCTGACAGGCCACACCGTGTTTCCACTTCGTCCTATGCTGGTGCCACTGACGTCACATGATGCTTTTGTGCAGGAATTAAATGGGTTGCATCTTAAAAATATCGGTATCGCCGTGAAGGTAAATGATAGTAAAAAACATTACATAACCGGGGAAATGGAATTCAGGGATAACACGCTTGCAGGGCCCATTATTCTTTCTCTAAGCAGGCAATTTATTGATGATATCAGGGCCGGAAAAAAGGTAGTGTTTTGTTTTGATTTTAAACCGGGTTTGGATTACGAAAAACTGGATGCTCGTTTGTTGCGCGACCTGGATGCTCTTGGCAAAGCAGGTTGCGTGGAATTGCTCAAAGGCCTGCTGCCCGGCCAATTGATACCGGTATTCAAAAAAATACTGGCGATTGCCGGAGATAAGAAAAGCAGCCAGATTACTGCGGCTGAACGAAAAAAAATTGCTGCTTTGTTGAAAGAGTTTCCTGTGAATATTGCCGCACATCGTGATTATAACGAGGCTATCATCACAGGAGGCGGCGTTTCTACCAAAGAGGTAAACCCCAAAACTATGGAGTCCCGAAAAATAAAAAATTTGTTTTTTACCGGCGAAGTGCTTGATTTGGATGCCGACACCGGCGGATATAATCTTCAGATTGCTTTTTCAACAGGCTATCTGGCGGGGATTTCAATTCAAAAAAAATTATAATGAAGCAACTGACCGCTGTGCTGTTACTTATCATTTGCATGGTTGCCAGCGGCCAACAGATAAACTACAATTACCTCCCCGTAAAAGTCAACGGGAAATATGGATTTGTGGATACTGCAGGTAAGTACCTTATAAGGCCTGATTATGATTTTTTGGGGTGCCTGGTCGAGGGCAGGGCCCGGGTGAATGTGGGCGGCAAACCCGATGATCATGGCTTCATGGAAGGTGGTTTTTGGACTTTCATGGATTCATTGGAACAGCCGGTGTCCGTACCTGTTTATGAAGCTGTC
This sequence comes from Bacteroidales bacterium, assembly GCA_018004645.1. GTDB lineage: Bacteria > Bacteroidota > Bacteroidia > Bacteroidales > CAIWKO01 > CAIWKO01. The sequence goes on along the minus strand of JAGNBV010000011.1, from coordinate 41,780 downwards.
AGTGATTTTTGTGAAGGCCGGGCAAGGGTTATGAAGCATGGGCTGTATGGCTTTATTGATAAAAACGGGCTGGAAGTTATTCCATGTCAATATCCGAATATTACAGATTTTCATAATGGAATGGCACAATTCGAAAAGGACGGGCTTTGGGGAAGCATCGATACAGACGGCAATATGGTGATATCGCCCCGTTTCGATAAAGTTTATTATTTTAACGAAGACCGTGCGGTGGTTGGCCATCCGTTTTACAAGGCATATATCAACAAATTGGGAAACTTTATAACTGATTCCATTTTTTTTGAAGCGAAAAGTTTTGAAAATGGCCTTGCCATTGTGGTGTCGGGCGATTCGGTCCGCTATGGCATGTTGGATGCTTTCGGCGCAAAAGTAATACCCTGTATTTATGGATATATCACCCGCTTTAGTGAAGGCATGGCTGCCGTGAATCTGAACGGTGTGTTTGTGGCGGAAAAGAATGAGGTAACAGGTGGCCATTGGGGATTTATAGATAAAGGCAACAGGCTGGTGATTCCGGCTGATTATGATAATGCTGGTGCTTTTTCCGAAAATTTATGCCCGGTCAAAAAAAATGAAAAATGGGGTTATATTGATAAAGACAATAAACTGCGTATCTCTTTTAAGTATCAGATGGCATATCTGTTTTCCTGCGACAGGGCGCGCATTGTAAAAAAAAGTACTACTGGTTTTATCGATAATTCAGGCACTGTCATTATAAAACCCGGGTTTGAAGAGGCGGAAGATTTCAGCAGCGGCCTTGCCATTGTCAGGCAGGGGAGTGCGGGAAACAAAAAAAACCGGCAGCCCGGCCAAACGGGCAAATACGGTATAATAAACAAGGCAGGGGAGTTTGTTCTGTATCCCGAATTTGATGCAATTACCCGTTTTGGGAACAAAACCTTCAGGGTGTATAAAGGAAGTGGTTGGGGGTACTATAATACCAAGGGCGAGTGTGTTTTTTCGATTTCCGAATAACCTTATTATTATATTCCGAACTATAATATTGTTTGTCTGAACGCCAATCTGATCGGCCAAACGACAGGCCGTATTGAATTTTTGTGAAACAAAAAACCCCGCATTTGCGGGGTTTCAATATTATTTGTCTGACTGACTTTTCTTTTTTTCTTTGATACGGGCTTTCTTACCGGTAAGGTCTCTTAGGTAGAAAATGCGTGCCCTGCGTACCATACCCTTTTTGTTGACATCAATTTTGTCAATAAAAGGTGAAGCAATGGGGAAAATTCTTTCTACACCTACGTTGCCTGACATTTTTCTTACAGTGAAGGTTTCTTTTAAGCCTTCGCCTGAACGCTGAATTACAACGCCTTGAAACTGCTGAATACGTTCCTTGTTTCCTTCTTTGATTTTATAACTTACTGTAATAGTATCTCCGGCTTTGAATGCAGGATATTCGGGCTTTTTGCTGAATTGCTCTTCAACAAAATTCATTATCTCCGTCTTGTTCATCACTGTGTTTTTTTAGAAATTGGAGTGCAAAGATACATTAATTTTTCATACTTTCTAATTTCACGGCAAATTTTTTTAAATTTAGCGCACAATTATATGTTTCCCGTTTGTTTTGCAAATAAATCAGAAGACTGGATATTGTTGTCAAAAAGCATTTGTGCAGTTAAATACTTGTTAAATCGATCGTGATTGTTTTAATTAGAATGATTTTAAATTATCTTTGCACTCCAATGAAAAAATTTTTTTTCAAGAGCATATTGTTTGTTTCGTTAGTGGCCTTTCTGATGGCTTCAAATGGTGTGTTTTATATTAACCATTATTGCTTTAAGTCAGAAAAAAACAGCACCAGTTTTGTCAGGTATTACGAGGATAATTGTTGCGAAAGTATTGATAAATGCTGCGTTACAGACGAAAGTCATCACAGGGGTGTGTGTTGCGCCAACGGACACAATGAACGAACACCCGATGTGAGCATCGGGAATGAAAAGTGTTGTAAGGATCAAAATTATTATCTGAAAGTATATAGTTTTTACCTCTTGCCGGATAATAGTCTGTTGGATTTTCAAAGTTTTTTGTACGCATGTGAAATTCAGGAGCAAATAGAGATTACTCCCTATTCACACGGGATCATGTCCTGTAACAGCCCGCCACCGGAACTGAACATACCGGTTTTTCTAAAAAATAGGATTCTAAGGTTATAGTTTTTATTACAATTTCGTCACCTAAGGCTAAAAGTCTTATTGGAATTGATTTGTATTAATTGTAATAAAAATTTATTTATGAAAATTTGTAATTATTTTTTTCTGCTGATAATGCTTGTTGGCAGTATATGTTTGTCGGCTCAGACATCAGTAATTAAAGGTACTGTGAGCGGACTAACCGCAGCTTCTGATCAACTGAAAAAAGAAAAACTCCCTTTTGCAACCATTTATTGGATTAACCGCGGCACTTCAACCACCGCCGACAAAAATGGAAAGTTTTCCATACAATTTGATGGAAAAGAAGCCTCGAAACTCGTTGCGAGCTTTGTGGGCTATAAAAGCGATACCATACTTATCCGCCAGGGCCAGAATGATATTGACTTTGTCCTGATATCCAATGCCACGCTCGAAGCTGTGGAAATAAAAGAAAAAGTGGATGATTATGTTTCAAAACTAAAACCCATAAAGACGGAAATCATTACAGAAACAGGCCTTCAGAAACTTGCCTGTTGCAACCTTTCCGAAAGTTTCGAACGTACCGCTACCGTGGATGTGGGCTATGCTGATGCCGTGTCAGGCGCCAGACGTATTCAGATGCTGGGTTTGTCGGGTATTTACAGCCAGTTACTTACCGAAAACTTTCCGGCTGTCAGGGGATTGACCTCTTCTTACGGTCTGACTTATATTCCAGGTGCATGGATGCATTCCATCCAGGTTTCTAAAGGGACCTCATCGGTTACTAACGGCTATGAATCCATCACGGGACAGATTAACGTGGAGTATAAGAAGCCTGAAACCAACAAGGAACCTTTGTTTTTAAATGTTTATGGAAACAGCGATGGCCGTTTTGAAGCCAACCTCAACTCTACCATTAAGATTAATGACAGGTGGAGCACCATGCTGCTCGGACACGGCTCTTATTTCGGCTTTATGACCGATAAAAACAAAGACTCTTTTCTGGATACACCCAAATCGTGGACAGCAAATTTCATGAACCGCTGGCAATATGAAGTGGAAGGCAAAATGCATGTGCAGTTTGGCATAGGATACCTGCAGGATAACAAACAGGGAGGACAGTCCGGGTATTATGGTTCCGATGAACAGCAAAAACCATTCTTTTATGGTATCGGTATGGATGCAAAGCAATACAGCGCCTTCGTAAAAACAGGTTTTTTTGTTGGTGACCATGGACATTCCAGTCTGGGTATCATTGGCTCTTTTAACCGGTATGAAATGAATTCCTTTTATGGCATGAATACTTATGACGGAATTCAAAACAGCGGTTACTTTAATCTGATATATCAGTCAATCATCTTAAATACCAATCACAAATTCAGCACCGGGGGCTCTTTTATGCTGGATGATTATCGTGAAACCCTCAATGATTCTGTTTTTAAGAGGACCGAATATGTTCCGGGCCTGTTTTTCCAGTATTCCTATACCTATCCTGAAAAACTAAACGTGATTGTTGGTTTGCGCGGAGATTATAACTCTCAATACGGAATTTTTTTCACACCAAGAGTACATGTCAAATATGACATTACCGACAAATTAACGCTTCGTGCCTCAGCAGGCAGGGGATACCGTTCACCCAACATTATTGCCGAAAACACAAGTCTGCTGGCGAGTTCAAGAAAAATTGTTCTGGAAAGCGATATCAAAGCCGAAGAGGCATGGAATTACGGATTGAATATTACCAAAGAGTTTTTGCTGACGGAAACACTCAAAGCCAGTCTCGGAGCTGATTTTTATCATACGGCTTTTGTTAATCAGGTGGTTGTTGACCTCGATCGCAACCCGCAGCAGGTAATTTTCTACAACCTCGACGGACGTTCTTATTCCAACAGTTTGCAGATTGACGGAATGATACAACCCTTCAAAGGATTTGAAATTACCCTTGCAGGCCGTTATAATGATGTGAAAAGATCGGAGGACGGACAATTGCGCCAGGTGCCCTATGTGAGCAAATACAAGGGGCTTATAACAATCTCGTATGCAACAAAATTTGAAAAATGGCGGTTTGATGTTACCGGGCAAATCAATGGGAAAAGCCGCCTGCCTGATGCCGGCAACAACCCGGAACCATACCGCTGGGATAGCTATTCTAAGGAGTATTTTATGCTGCATGCCCAGATAACAAAAAAATTCAAGTTTATTGATATTTACCTGGGCGGCGAAAACCTTACCAATTATATGCAGCACCACCCGATAGTGTCGGCCGATAATCCATTTGGTAAATATTTCGATGCTTCGATGATCTGGGGCCCGCTGATGGGCATCTCTGTATATGCAGGGTTGAGACTTACGATAAAATAATTTTTAAAATCTTTGTCGCAATAATGCGTCATCATAAACAGTATTATTAATCAAAAAAATAAAAAAATGAACACTAAAAAATTTGTAATCACTATGCTGGCGATGGCTGTGTTGATGTCGGTATCAACAACTTCTTTTTCGCAGGATGTCAAAAAAAATGAAAAAACTATCAAGATGACTACTTCTGCAGTTTGCGAAATGTGCAAAAAACGGCTGGAGGAAGGATTGGCTTATGAAAAAGGAATTAAGGATGTTTCTCTTGACCTTAATTCCAAAGAGCTGACCGTTGTTTATAATCCCAAAAAAACTGATGAATCGGCAATCACGTTGCTGGTAAATAATTTAGGATATGATGCCAACAACAGCAAGGCAAACCCTGAAGCCTATGAAAAACTGCCGGCCTGTTGCAAGAATCACGACGGGCATAAATGCACTCATCACTAACCAGTGCTGAAGAAAAAAAGAGGTTGCCCATCAAAGCAACCTCTTTTTTTTTATTTTCAGTTTTCTTGTTTCTGCCCTGGCCCACTTTTCAATTCTAGTTCCGGGGACTGTCGGAACCACTGTCTACTTGTTTTTCTTCCTTCTGAGTCCGAAAGCCACAAAAATACCGCCCGCAATGGCTAATAAAACGCCGCTAAACAAGCTAAGCAAAAACGTCATAGTGGTTTCGATCCATTCCTTGTATGCAACGGAAAATAAAATCAGCACAATACCCAATAAAAATAAAATTATACCGGTGATAGTTTTTATGAGGCCGAATTTTTTTATCAAAAAATAGGCAATAAAAGCAATGATTATTAGTGTCAGGATAAAAACCAGGATGGTCAGAAATTGTGTCATGCCGGATGGGTTTTATTAATTGAAGATATTTGTAAGGTAATGAAAACTTATTGGTTTTTTGTAACAGTATATTTTGCTCCGCAACGTGTACAGTAAACTGTGTTTCCTCCGAAATTGGCGGGCACTTTGATTTTCATGCCGCAGTTACAGTTGATAAATGTGTATTTGTCAACCATCATCATGATGTCGTGTGAGCTTCTGGTTGTGGTTTTGGGGTCGGCAAAAGCCGCCATACCGGTGCCTTCGCGAAGTCCCGCACTATCCTGTGTGTTTATTTCCGATTCGGGAATAATGGTTTTGTCTTTTCCGGTAACATTTTTATAGGCCTGCTGGTAGTTTACAAAACCTGCACCCCCCGACATGGCGCGTAAAATGCGGATACGTTCCGAAATAGGAGGGTGGGTGCTGGTCAGGTCTGCCATTTTCATCCCTTTTTGTTTTAGCGGGTTGGCAATATACATAGGTGCTGTAACCCTATTGGCCATAGGCATTTCGGCTGTATTGCCCGAAATTTTTTCCAGGGCAGAAGCCAGCCCTTCTGGATATCGTGTCAGTCGCACAGCCGAAGCATCAGCGAGGTATTCACGTTTGCGCGAAATGGCAAAGTACAGCAATTGCGCCATAATGGGTGCGAGGATAGCAAATACCATAGCGATAAGCATGATGATAATCTGGCCCTGGTTGCCACCGCTGTTGCTGTTGCGGCTGCGACCGCCGGTAATCCACAGACTCCGCAAAAATATTTCGGCAATGATAACGATGGATCCCAGCATTACCCCAGCTATGGTCATAAACCGGATGTCGCGGTTAGTAATGTGCGACATCTCATGTGCGATAACACCTTGCAGCTCGTCGCGGTTCAGTCGAGCCAGCAAACCTGCCGTTACGGCCACTGCGGCATTGTCGGGGCTCATGCCGGTGGCAAAGGCATTGGGGGCATCGGTATTGATAATATACACTTTCGGCATTTTGGGAATCCCGGCAGCGATACGCATTTCTTCTACCACGTTGAATAGTTGCGGGTGGACTTCAGGGGTAACTTCTTTGGCATTGCTTGCTGCCAGCATGATTTTGCTGCCCGATTTGATGGAAATCAACGACATGATAATCATGATAATTGCTGCAATAGCCATCCCTGCAAAGGCACCGCCACCCTCAGGATCGTAAGCATAGCCAATAATAAAACCCAGTCCCACCAACACTGCTGTCATCACTACAAACAGCGCCATCGACTTCCGCTGATTAGCTTTTATTACTTCCCACATAATTGGCCTTAATTAGAAATAATTAAAAATCCTGTACAATTAAAAACTAACTTTGGGTACTTCTTTTTCCGACTGGTCTTGTATTTCAAAGAATACTTCATCTTTAAAGTTGAACATGCCGGCGATAATATTTGACGGGAAAATCTGTTTCTTGTTGTTGTAAAACAACACCTGGTCGTTGTAAGACTGGCGGGCGTATGAAATCTTGTTTTCCGTTGAAGTCAACTCTTCCTGCAAAGCCAGAAAATTTTGGTTGGCTTTCAGGTCAGGATAGGCCTCAACGGCTACCTGCAAACGTCCCAGCATATTTGTCAGTTCACCTTCGGCCTTAACCCTGTCTTGCATATTGGTAGCGTTCATGGCCTGGCTGCGCATATTGGTAATGCTTTCCAGCGTCTGGCGTTCATGAATCATGTAGCCCCTCACCGTTTCAATAAGGTTGGGAATAAGATCGTGGCGCCGTTTCAGTTGAACATCAATCTGTGCCCAGGCATTTTTTACCTGGTTTCTTAATTTTATCAGGGAGTTGTACATCCCTATTACCATAAAAGCAAGCACCGCGATAATTCCTAAAATAATCCATAAAGCAGTCATAATTTTTTACCTCCTGTAAATTTTAATTAATATTAGATTTTAGTTTATAAGCAAACATTTCATTTAATAGCTGTAAAATTTTGTTGTATTTTTCTCCGCTCCCAAGTTCAATAACTTCATTCAGTTCTCCAGAGTCAAACCAGAATCCATGATTTTTCCTGCATTTATCCAGCAATACGCGATTGTTTTTTCCTACAAGCACCTTGTTCATTTTTTTTGAGCAAGCCGGACAGCGGCGTTTTTTTTCCGGATTTTTAAGGTCCGCGCTAAAAGAGGCCATAAGGTCGTTTTTATCTTCGGCATCACCAAGCAAAAGCTCCAGTTCTCCTTCATCGAGCCAGATGCCGCCGCATTCCTGGCAATGATCCAATTCAATCTGCTGAAGTTCCAATACCAGCATAGGTTTTTTACATACGGGGCAGATCATATTTGTTTTTATAAATTGATGAATTATTCAAAAATAATTAAATGTGAATTTTTAATATTTCTATTTATCATTATTTTTTAAAATGATTTATCAAATTTAGTGATATTTTTATTTTTTCTGACAATTAGTCGCAAATTCCTTGTTTTTGTTACATTTTGGCAAATTATTGTCAGTGTGATTTCCGCTTGATGTCGGTACACACAGGCTCAGGCAGCGATGGCTGATTTCATGAAGACTAAAGGTCAAATACTCAGTTTTGCGAGAACATATTCATAATTGTAAGGGTCTTCTCCGACAACCCAGAAAGATGCACAGTCGTATGTCAGGCCACCAATGTTACCACCGGAAAAGGGAGAATTAATATAATAGGTTAAAACACATTTAAAGGGACTAAGCTGGCATTTATGAATCTGATGATCCTGAAGTAAATACAAGTATCCTCCGGCATATTCCATCCCTTCTGCATCACAGGGAAAATGCTGAAGGATTTCATCGGTCGAGATATCCCATGTGTATATGTACCCGTCAGATGAATAGTACATTTTTTGACCGACCTGCGCCAGGGATTTTATCCTGTGCAAACAAAGATTTGGACTGCTCTGGAGCACTGTCCCTGTATTGGGATTAATTTTGTCGATTTTATAATTGTTAACAATCCAAATGGATGATGAAGCATAATTGGTACTGGGCGAATAATAGTTACCGGCCAGGGTTAATGTTGTATGTGTGCCATTGGCGGGATTTATTTTATAAAGCGTGCTAGTATTCCAGTTGCCGGCCCAAAGTATATTCGCACCGTCAAAACCGATATCTTGTCTTCCGTCCCCTCCAACAGCAGGATTATACAGGGTGTCCGTAACCGTAACCATCGTCACCCACGATGTTTCATCAGGTCCATTTGAATTTTTTTTCATCACAATACTGTCAGTCTGATTGACCATCCTGAGGGTGTCGCCTGTGATAGAATAGTTATATGTTAACATGAAGACACTTATTTGTACTGATGTCATAAATGCAAGGTCCATTGACAAAGACCTGAAGCCATATTGTGTCGAATCAAGTTTATAAAGGGAATTATCATTTTTTTTATTATGATATACCGGGTTGATGGCAGGCCTGCAATAACCTCCCATTTATCATAAATATCAGGGTTGGGCGTTGTGCTGATACCCGTTGGCCCTGTATGCCCTGCCGGACCCTGTGGCCCTTCTTTTTTACATGCCGTAAACAATGTAACTATGAATAAAAACACTAAAGTTGCTCTGATAAATTTCATTTGTTTAAAATTAAATTAAAACAATAATAGCCCTTTTGCAAATGTAATAAATACAATGCAGAAAAACAGTTTTTTATGAAAAAATCTGTTAAATACTATTTTTTTAAAAAAGAATTATACAGCCTGGTGCATCACCCGCTGAGGAAATGGAATCTCAATACCTTCTTTGTCAAAGGCAATTTTAAGCCGCTTGCGGAGTTCGCCGCTAACTTCCCATTGTTTCATAGGTTGTGTTTCGCCAAGTATTTTTATTATGATTGCGGATTCGGCAAATTCGGCCACTCTTAGAAATTGGGGCGGATTGATGATAAGTTCTTTCCACTGAGGGTCGTTTGATAATTCATACCCGACTTCATTAATAACCTTAATCACATGATCAAAGGAGGTATTGTAGGCCACACCGATATCCATATTGATACGTGCATAATCTTTTGACAGGTTGGAAACAATTTTTATTTCACCGTGCGGAACATGATGCACGGTGCCGTCCATATCGCGTAAGGTTGTAAGGCGCAAACTGATATCTTCCACAACACCCGATGTTTTGTCAAAACTGACCACATCGCCTATCCTGTATTGATTTTCAAATATTATAAAAAAACCCGAAAGCAAATCGCGGATAAGATATTGTCCTCCAAAACCAACGGCAATGCCTACAATACCGGCGCCTGCCAAAAGCGGCCCCACGGGAATGCCGGCTTCCTGTAATATCATAAGCCCTCCAAGCAAAAAGAATAATACCCGGCTGACCCAATTGAATATTCTGAGCAGTGTCAATTCCCTTTTTTTCTGGGCCTCGGGCGAACTATCTTTGTCGGCTTTTACGCTGAGGCGTATGATTTTTTTTATCGCCCTCCCAACCAGCTTGTATAAAATGAACATCGCCAGGCTGATGAAAAGTATCTTTATGCCATGATTTAATAACCAGGGAATTAACTTTTCAATCCATTCATAAAATTTTTCTTTCATAAATTTGCACTTATTTTTTGCAAATATAGGGTTAAAAAATCAAACCATATTTTATGTATATATCAAAAAAAACGTCATCTTTTTTTTAAAAAATTAATTGTATGTTTGAAGAAAAAATGTTTTCCGAAAAAGACCAGCAACAGATTTTAGAAAAGGGTATTCTGATGGAGCAGATTACGCGGCAAATAGAAAACTTCAGGACAGGATTTCCTTTTGCAACACTTGTAAAACCTGCTACCACTGCATCAGGACTAATGGTTTTTGATGAGAAACAAGCCAAAAAATTTGCCGCTTATTTTACTGAAAACATGAAGTTTATCAGTGTGATAAAATTTGTCCCGGCTTCCGGCGCTGCCTCACGTATGTTCAGCCATTTGTTTGCCTGGCTTGAGAAAAACAGAAATTCCGAAAACCAGCCGCTTTCTGATTCCCATTATGATAGTAACTCCGCGGAATATTTTAACCGGAACATCCGGAATTTGGCGTTTTTCGATGATCTCAAAGAAGCAATGACGGCAGGCGGAAAGGATATTGAGGCATGTATCAAAGATCAGAACTACGTTCCTGTCCTTGATTTTCTCCTCACCGAAAAAGGGCTTAATTATGCCGCTTTGCCCAAGGCATTGATAAAATTTCACCGTTACCCGGGCAGAAACCGTACGGCTTTGGATGAGCATTTGGCCGAAGCGGCTGAATTATGCCGCGACATTGATCAGGCCGATATCCATTTCACCATTTCACCGGAACACATCAAAAAATTTGAATCCCATCTTCAGCGTGTATTGCCATATTTTGAAGATAAATTCAAAATAAAATACAATATCACGCATTCCGAGCAAAAACCTTCTAACGATATCATTGCTGTTGATGAGAACAATCAGCCTTTTCGCAATCCCGACGGCAGCCTGCTGTTCCGCCCGGGCGGGCACGGCGCGCTGATACACAACCTGAATGAGCTTGATGCCGATGTGGTTTTTGTAAAAAATATTGACAATGTCGCACCGCATAGTGAATGTGGCGACAAGGTGTTTTATAAGAAAGTGCTGGCCGGGTACCTGTTGTATATCAGATACCATGTGTATGAATACCTGCGGGTTTTGGATAATGATAATGTTTCGGATGACCTGATAGTGAGGATAACCGGATTTGTTCAAAAAGAGCTTTTACATGATTTGCCCGAAAAATTCCATTCACTTGAACCTGCAGGCAAGGTAGATTATTTGAAAAAAATTCTCAACCGGCCCATCCGTGTGTGCGGCATGGTAAAAAACCAGGGCGAGCCCGGCGGCGGGCCGTTCTTTGTGAAAGATGCACAGGGAAATATAAGCCAGCAGATCGTGGAAAGTTCACAGGTAAACATGAAAGAGGAGCAGCAGAAAAGCATATTTAAACAGTCCACTCATTTTAATCCGGTTGATCTGGTATGCAGCCTCAGGGATTACAAAGGAAATAAATTCGATCTGCTGCAGTTTGTCGATCCTGCTACCGGCTTTATTTCTTCAAAGACCAAGGACGGGAAACCGTTGCGGGCACAAGAACTTCCCGGTTTGTGGAACGGCGCCATGGCTTTCTGGAACACTGTTTTTGTAGAAGTTCCCATCAGCACCTTCAACCCGGTGAAAACGGTGAATGACTTGTTGAGGAAGGAACACCTGGCGTAGAAAAAATACAAAGTATTTTAAATTCTAAAAAACCCGATCTGCCACAGGCGGAACAAGCAATACTAAAGCACCAAAACGATCAAATCCACCGCAACTGATTGAAATTTGTACTTGTGGTTTAGTTACACCAACTTTTCTTATAATGGTAATTCCTAAATTTATTATTTTTGGTATCCCAACTTAATACTATGGAAAATCCCAACATCGATACAAAAATCCTGAGCAAAGCCCGGCAATGGCTCGGCGTTGATTACGACGAAGAAACCCGCCGCCAGGTTCAACAAATGATAGACGAAAACCCCGGTGAACTTATCGAGTCGTTTTATACCAACCTCGAATTTGGAACCGGAGGATTGCGAGGAATCATGGGCGTTGGTACCAACCGTATGAACAAATACACGGTCGGTATGGCTACCCAGGGGCTTGCCAACTACCTTAAAAAGATGTTTCCCGGCAACAGGCAGATCAGGGTGGCTGTAGCTTTCGACTCGAGGAATAACAGCAAATATTTTGCTCAGATAACAGCTGAAATACTATCGGCCAACGATATTCAGGTGTTTTTATTCGAAGACCTGAGGCCCACGCCGGAACTTTCTTTTACGGTGCGGCATCTGGCATGTCAGAGCGGCATCGTCATCACAGCTTCTCACAATCCCAAAGAATACAATGGCTATAAAGTTTACTGGGAAGATGGCGGACAACTGGTAAACCCGCACGACAAAAATGTCATTGAAGAAGTACTGAAAGTAACTTCAGCCGGCATGGTGAAATTTAATTCAAAACCTGAAAATATTAGTATTATTGGCAGCGATGTTGATGATGTTTATCTTGCCGAGGTCGGGAAACTTTCATTAATCCCGGAAATTATTAAGAAACACAAAGATTTACCTGTGGTTTATACTCCCCTGCATGGCACAGGAATACAACTGGTGCCGAAAGCCATGAAAATTTTTGGTTTTGAAAATATTCATGTACTCGAGGCACAGGCAATCCCCGACGGCAACTTCCCGACCATCAAATCCCCGAATCCTGAAGAGCAGGCAGCCCTAAGCATGGCGATTGAAAAAGCCAAAGAAACGGGCGCCGAACTTGTTCTCGCTACCGACCCTGATGCCGACCGTGTGGGTATTGCCGTAAAAAATAATAAAGGCGAATTTGTGCTGCTCAACGGCAATCAGACCGGGTCGTTGCTGATATTCTACTTGCTGAGCCAGTGGAAAAATTTTGGCAGGCTGACAGGAAATGAATTCATAGTAAAAACTATAGTTACCAGCGAGCTGTTATCAGAAATAGCCCGGAAATTTGATGTGGAGTGTTTTGATGTGCTTACCGGTTTTAAATATATTGCCGAAATCATCAAAAAGTACGAACATAAAAAACGTTTTATAGGCGGTGGTGAAGAAAGTTACGGTTACCTCGTGAGTGATTTTGTCCGTGATAAAGACGCCGTGATATCCTGTTGTATGATTGCCGAAGCGGCGGTTTTTGCCAAAGAGCAGGGGCTCTCGCTTTTTGACCTGCTGATTGGTATTTATCATGAGTTTGGTTTTTATTACGAAAGCTTGCTCTCAGTTACCAAACAAGGCAAATCCGGCTCCGAAGAGATAAAAAAGATGATGGAAAAATTCAGAAACAACCCGCCAAAATCAATTAATAATTCAGAAGTTGTGATGATAAAAGATTATTTATTGCAGCAACAATATGGAATTTCAGCCAACGAAATCATCCCTATTGACCTTCCGAAATCTGATGTGTTGCAATTTTTCACCAGCGATGGCAGCAAAATTACGGTGCGTCCGTCAGGCACTGAACCTAAAATTAAATTCTATTTTGGTATTATTGCGGAATTACCTGATGGTGCACATTATGAAGAAGCCGAACAAAAATGTAAGGGAAAAATTGATAATATTAAAGCCGGTCTGGGGCTTTGATACCTGAATAAAAAAGAAAGGCTGCCCAACAGAGCAACCTTGCTAACAAAGATTCACTTTTATTATTACTTCGAGATAATTACTTTCCTGGTAGACATTCCTGTAGTCGTTTGAACCTGTACAAAATAAATTCCTGAAATAAAATCCGAAGTATTGATAGTTATTTTTTTGCTATCAGGAGTTTTGCTTACAACCTCCTGGCCTAAGGCGTTCATGACCTTCATTGAAATCATATTGCTTTCTGAAACAACGTTAAGTACTTCGCTGGCAGGGTTAGGATAAACGCTGAAATTGATGTCAGTTTCAGTTTCATTGATTCCAGTGGTAGGATTGTAGGTGATAAGGTCTGCAATAGGTACGAGGCCTGTAATAGAATACCAGCCCCATGTGTTGTTTACATTAAGATAGGCGGCACCTGCCACTGCTGCATTGGCAACAAAATCATCATCTGAACCGACAAAAATAGTATCATTAGCAGCTATATTCACGGTCATGGCAATAGTAGCGCAAACAGCAGTACCTGCTGCAACACTGTATGGGGTTGTCAGGCCAAGAGTAATATATGCGGGTAATGAGTCGGCAGGAGTTATTGCATGAGCAGCGGACTGGCCGACAAGTGTGTGGACATTTGATCCGGTAATTGTGTATAACTTGGCTGTTATGCTGGTATTGCCTACATTTTTGTAGATGATTACCGAAATGCTGTCAATCTGATCTGCATTTTTAAACACGTAATTTGCGCCATATTCCATTCCGGTAATTGCCGGAGCAGAGGTTCCAAAACTATAAGGTGTCAGATAACTATCAAAATCCTGTGTCCTCGAAAAGTAATTTGGGTATGCCAGAAAAGAGACGGAATCACCGAGATTGTCTGCAGGGTTGACATCAGTTTCTGTTTGAGACACTGATAAACTCGCATCATAGAATGTGGGTGTTCCGGGGGCATTTATTAATGCGGATGCCCATAAGGTATCCCTGCCATTTGGTGCCAGGGAGGCTAGTGGTGTGCTGTTGGTGGTTACAGCTCCGTTATTGATGTTAACGGCCAGTGCGACGTTTGTCTGAGCAGCAGAGCCGTTGTTTTCAACAACTTCGCCATAGTATATAGTTCCCATCTGGCTGTAAGGAACAACTTCGTAATAGCCGGCACCAGAACCGTCAACATCCAGAAATGTCTTTGCTGCGGCAATGTCATTTGCAAGGAGATCGCTTACAACGACATCATCTATCATCCAGGAATACCCGCAACCGGCATTAGTCCCCATGCTTGACGGGCTATAAAAGGTAAAACGAATCCATACTGTAGCCTGATCGCCGGCAACAGAACTTATGTTCACATTGACTACTGCCGGGTTTTCGCTGAATGTATTATTCGCAAAAGTCTGGTTCACGGCAAATTTAGTCCATGTAGTCCCATTGTTACTTACATATACAAATGTACTGTCATAATATCTCCGGTACATTTCCTGAAATGAAAGCTTAACATTTGGATGGCCTGCACAACTGAACGATGTAGCCGTAGTGATATTTGCAATTTGGTTCCCTGAACAAAGAAGGTCGGAATCAAATAATGCAAAGCCATTAGCAGCAGTAGTTGATGCAATCGGATCAATTGCGTAACTACCAGAGGGGCCTCCTGTTCCGATAACCCAGTCACCGGTAGTTCCGGTATTATGAGCTATTGTCCAGTTGGCTGGTACGGAAAAGTCGTTCTGCCAGATAACAGCTTTTGCCTGGTCGAGCGTAGGTTTGGCAGCCTGGGGTTTGATCTGAGATTTGTATTTTTTCAAATCCATAGATGCGTTTTGTGCAAAAACAGAAACACAAAACATCAACATAACTGATAAAAGTGTAAATTTTCTCATAAGATAATTTTTTTTGTAAAAATATATAAAAACAGATTAATTGGCAAATTTTTTATAAACAGAATAATCTAACATTTTAGAGCTTATAAAAATTATCTACTTAGGTTATTAATAATCCGATGTTGTCTTATTGGCTCCCTATTCTGAAGTTTCAGGTTTTTTTTTCATCTGAATAATATACCACAGTATTAAAACGCTGGTAACGGCGCCAAAAAAACACCATACCGAAAGTACGTTCCCAGCATAAACTATGAAGGAAAAAATATACGAACTTAGCAATATCACGCCCAGTACCCATATTTTTTTGATGCTCGAAACAAAAAATGAAACGGTGGTAGGCACCAGATATAAAATGCCGTACAACCAGTCAAAAGAAGGAAGGTCGTCAATGATATATTTGATATGAAGCCGTGCTTCAACTGCTTCAATGTGATGAAATATTAACATGTATATGCAGATTATGGTCAGCACCATGCCCAGCGCCAGAAAACCGTATAGGATTTTTCTCCTTCCTGGTTTTTTTTCAAGCAGCCCCATAGAAAAAGGGACATATAAAGGCCAGACCACCCACACAAATATCAGGTATCCTATGGTTAAAAACTGTTTATACGTCGCGTAATTCGGGTTTGCCAGCACAATCCATATCCAGCCCTCCAGGAACTGCTGCATGGCGAAAAACAACGGAATAACTGCAAATGCACGTTGAGCAGGGGAGGTTGATTTTTTTATTGAAACAATGCCAACCGCTGCAATTGCCGTGGCAGCTACAAAACTTGCTTCTGCTGAAAAACACATAAGTTGATATTTATTTGAACAACTTCGAAATTTACATTTTCTTATAGGTCATTGTGCCCGTGGCAGTATAGTGTCCGCTTTCAGTGCCATAATAATCATCTACCAGAATGACCAGTTCATTTTTTGTCAGCCTGTCAATCTGCATAACTTCAGGATATCCTACTGCATGGGTGCCCTCCATAGTTATTTCGTGCTGTGGTCCCCCATCCAAACTGTAATACTGCTTGGTGGTCGAAAAAGCGAACGATTCTTTTGATTTCAGATCCAGTTCTTTGTTTTTCGGGCAAAAATACCATGCCCCTTCCGATGAATAAATATCATTATCGTCGGTAGTTGATTTGGTAAAAGACCCATCTTTAAAAATGGAAAATTTCTTGGTATATACGGTAGTATTTGATGTGACCCCGTTGGTCACAATGGTTCTTTCCGAACCATTGTAGATGGTGATTTCGGTGTCGCCATCACTGTACAAGGTAGTAACGCTACCGCCGGTAAGCACCCAATCACCCACCAGGCGGGCCTTGCGCGAAAGCAGCGAAAGGGCAGGATCGTTTTCTCCTTTTTTGCACGACGGCAAAGCGGCGGTTGCGATAACTAAAATTGCTAACAGGAAAAAATTTTTTTTCATAAGTGTTGTTTTTTTTGTGTACAAATTTAAAAAAATAAAAAGAGACCATCTAATAATCGAGACGGCCTCTTTTCAATTTTTAGGTTGTACTATTTTTCGATAATAATCTTTTCCGAATATATGGTCTTGTTATTCACAATACGTACAAAATACATACCTGTTGGGTAGGCTTCCATATTGATGGATTTGTTCGTTAAACCCGTACCATCAATCATTTCAGCAAAAACCAACTGACCGCTTACGCTAAAAATCTTAAGCTCTGTGGGTCCTTCTATGCCGCTGACATTGATAAAGAACAAACCATTTGAAGGATTGGGTACAATGCTCAAAATAATGTCATTAGTATTTTCAGGAATATCAGTACAAGGATCGAAGGTTACTACAACTGTATCTGAAGCCGAACAGGTATTCGGAGCCGTAACCGTTACGATGATTGTATGAGGGCCTATTCCAAGACCAAGAGAATCGAGCGTAACAACCTGTGTGTTCTGACCATCGGGTGACCATAAGAACCCAGAACCAGGATTGCCGGCATCAAGAGTAACTGTCTGGTTGGCACATATTGTTGTATCATGGCCAAGTGATACTGTTGGCGGCAAGGGCTGTGTATTGATTACCACATCGGCAGAGGCAACAGAAGTACAGGAGCCATTATTGACGGTAAAGTTATAGGTTCCTGCGGCCAGCCCGCTGATAGTGTAGGTAGTGCCTGTTCCTGCGATAGCGCCCGGATTGATGGTCCAGTTTCCTGAAGGTAATCCGCTCAGCACCACGCTGCCCGTAGCCACAGCACAATTCGGTTGAGTTATGGTTCCAACAGCAGGAGTGGCAGGCGTAACCGGCTGTGTATTGATTACCACATCGGCAGAGGCAACAGAAGTACAGGAGCCATTATTTACGGTAAAGTTATAGGTTCCTGCGCCCAGTCCGCTGATAGTGTATGTTGTTCCTGTTCCGGCGATAACTCCCGGATTGATGGTCCAGTTTCCTGAAGGTAATCCGCTTAAAACCACGCTGCCCGTAGCAACAGCACAAGTCGGCTGGGTTATAGTGCCAACCACAGGAGTGGCAGGCGTAACCGGCTGTGTATTGATTACCACATCGGCAGAGGCAACAGAAGTACAGGAGCCATTATTGACGGTAAAGTTATAGGTTCCTGCGGCCAGCCCGCTGATAGTGTAGGTAGTGCCTGTTCCTGCGATAGCGCCCGGATTGATGGTCCAGTTTCCTGAAGGTAATCCGCTCAGCACCACGCTGCCCGTAGCCACAGCACAATTCGGTTGAGTTATGGTTCCAACAGCAGGAGTGGCAGGCGTAACCGGCTGTGTATTGATTACCACATCGGCAGAGGCAACAGAAGTACAGGAGCCATTATTGACGGTAAAGTTATAGGTTCCTGCGGCCAGCCCGCTGATAGTGTAGGTAGT
>JAGNBV010000011.1:21966-23497 GCA_018004645.1 Bacteroidales bacterium | reverse complement strand
ACCGGCTGTGTATTGATTACCACATCGGCAGAGGCAACAGAAGTACAGGAGCCATTATTGACGGTAAAGTTATAGGTTCCTGCTACCAGACCAGTGATAAGTTTGGTTGTACCTGTTCCTGTAATATTGCCAGGATTGATTGTCCAGTTTCCTGAAGGTAATCCGTTCAGCACAACATTGCCGGTGGCTTGGGTGCAGGTAGGCTGCGTAATGATGCCTATGATTGGTGCTGCTGGAGTTACCGGCTGGGTATTGATTACTATATCACTTGATAATGAGGATGTACAACCCAAGTCGTTGGTTACTGAATAATTGTATGTGCCGGCCGTTAGGTTTGTAATAGTAGTTGATGATCCGGTGCCGGTGATATTGCCGGGATTGATGGTCCAGTTTCCTGCCGGCAGCCCACTCAGAACCACACTTCCTGTTGCAACAGAACAAGTCGGTTGTGTGATGGTTCCTGCTGTCGGCGCGGGAGGCGCACCAGGTACTGCATTAATTACGGCAGGACCGGAAGAAGCCGAAGTGCATCCAGATGATAATAATGTAACTGTAAACAAGTATGTATTACCTCCGGGTAATCCTGTAAAAGTTGCAGTAGAAGTGTTTCCGCTTATTTGGGACCCTCCTGGCGTTGCTGTTACAACCCATGAAGAAACCGGTAATCCGCTCAAATCAACTGAACTTAAAATGATACAGGTGGGATGCGTGATTGCGCCGACCACCGGGGCGGCAGGTGTAACAGGCTGTGTATTGATAATAATATCCGCGGAAACATCCGAAGTACAGTAACCGTTATTCACAGTGTAGCTGTAGGTTCCAGGCACCAGGTCGGCTATGGTTGTCGTTGCACCGGACCCTGTGATGTTACCGGGATTGATTGTCCAGTTACCGGAGGGCAATCCAGTTAATACCACGCTTCCTGTTGCAAGAGTACAGGTTGGTTGTACAACATTGCTCAAAACCGGTGGAGCTGGAACAGTATTCATTTCAAGGAACACATCAAAGAAGGAAGATACGCAGCCATTGATATCAGTAACACTGCCGGTGAATTTATAATTTCCCTGGGGGTAATCTCCTGTGATTCTCAGGGTTTGTGCAACTCCTCCATACTGGTATTGCATACCGTCAATAAGCTGGTAATCGGTACCTGTGTAATTGATATAGAACATGGGCGCAGTGCCGTTGATGATGTTCCACATAACACCCTGCCATTCGCTGGCTCCGGATACCACACCCTTGGCAGCCCAGTAAGCATAAAATCCTGCAGGCACCGAAGTAACATCCAGTGTAAAGGCATTCTGTGCGAAAGCGCCTGTCAAAGGATTAACAGGTCCTGTCAGCGTATTGATATCAAGATAGTGGAATGGAGTGGCCGGATTAATACACATGCTGTAGCCACTGGCAAGGTCTCCGCTCACTGCTGTCCAGGTGGCCTGATCGGTAGATGAAAGCAGGGTTACATCAGTAATTTCCGGTCCTGATTTCATTTCAAGGAATACATCAAAGAAAGAAGAGGTGCATCCATTGA